>JAQBEG010000469.1:0-17432 GCA_032123985.1 Deltaproteobacteria bacterium | reverse complement strand
TCGGAGGCATCGGAGGCATCGGAGGCGTCGGAGGCGTCAAAGGCATCGGAGGCATTGGCACTCACATGGCCCCGCCCGATGATCGCGGACGGAACCGCATCCCAGCTTGCTACCTGGTGGGTCGCAAGCCGGCGCGAGGCGGATTCCCTGGGCCTTCCACCGATTCCGCGTCACCCGATGGCACGCTCGATCGCAGAAGCGCTCTTCGACGCAAGGCGCGCGCGCAGACTCGTGCGTGGATTGGAAGGTGCGGAGAAGCTACTGACCGGCGAGGAGACGGGGTTAAAGAAAGCGGCGGCCACGCGGTCGGACGCCGACCCGGCGCGAATTTCGCGGTTGCTAGTAGTCAGCGCCGATGGATCGGAACGTTTCTATCGGCAGGTGGCAAAACTGCAGCAACGATTCGCGAATCGCCTCGAAGTTCTCCTTCTCGATTGTGACGAAGACGAACTCGGTGGGGCCGCCTTCGGGCAAGGGCGACGCGCACGCGCTCTGCTGATTCACCACAAGGATGCCGTGATGCGGTTTCTAGCGGCTCTCGACACCGGGGGCTGAAGTGGCATTCGAAGATTCCGTTCCGATTAAACTCACTTCTCGATAAATTCTATAAATAGCTGAATTAGCTCATGATGTTCCACGGGGAACGTTGTTTTCAAACCGGGGGTTAGTAAAGGCCCAGCATGCGGCCCGCCATCCCGAGTACGGAAACGACGAGTACCGGTTTGATCAAGCGCTCACCGCCTCGCACAGCGGCGCGGGCACCAAGTTCACCGCCGATCCCAAAACCGACGACCAATGCCGACGCCAGAGGCCAGTCTACCTGGCCGTGAGCGATGAAGACGGGCACCGCAACCAGCGTCAGAACACCGATGACGACAACCTTGATCGCGTTGGCGCGCACCAGGTCGAGACCGCTGCGTGCCAGGGCTGCGATCAGGAAGAGGCCGACGCCCGCCTGGATCGCTCCACCGTAAAAGCCGATGCCCAGAAAAATCGTGACGTTCCAGAATCGGGATCGGGGTTCGGTTGGGAGATCGACGCTCGTGGACCGCGCCTGGTGCAGGATGGGATAGAGCAGGGCGATCATGGCGACGCCGAAGACCTGACGAAAAATCTCGGCAGACATGCGGGAGGCGACGGTTGCGCCGAGCACGGCGCCAATCATCACAGGGATCAGGACGGGCAGGGCATCGCGAATCCCATCGAGCCCTTCTTTGCGGAAGCGCGACGTCGACACGATGTTCTGGAAGAGCACTCCGATGCGATTCGTGCCGTTTGCTGTCGTCGCGGGAAGGCCCATGAAGACGAGCAACGGGACAGTCAGGAGCGACCCGCCACCGGCCAGCGTGTTGACCACGCCGGCGACCAATCCGCCGATGGCGAGAATGATCCATGTCGTGAGTTCGTCCATCGGAATCCTATTGGGGTTCGCGCTCCGTGGCCATTTCCGCTGGATTCGGCTCGCGACGCGGCCGCCAAGCATGCACACTCTCGATCGTGGACGCCAGTCAGCATCGGAGGAATGAGTTTTGAGAGAGGGCAGGCGCTGCGGAAGTTGGGATTCCCCGATCGGGTCGGCCGATCTCGTTCGTGGCGCGCTTCGCCTTTCAGCGCCCCGCCTGGTCGATGGAAATCTGTTCTGGCTCGAGGGTCGACCGTCGGAGGGTGGAAGACAGGTCGTGATGACGGGCGCACTCTCGAGATCCGGCGGCTTGGGAAATCTGCAGGAGGCCAGTCCCGGAGGAGTCAATGTTCGGACCCGCGTACACGAGTATGGGGGTGGAGAATACGCGGTATGGCGCGATCGTCTGTTTTTCGTCGATGATTCGGATGGGCGGATTCATGCGGGTCGAGTCTCTGGTCCGACAGCCCCAATCACACCGGCGGGATCGTGTTATGCGGATCTGGTGCCGTCCCCCGACGGTCGTTGGCTCGTGGCAGTCGAAGAACGGCCGCGGCCTGATGGGGAGCCCGAAAATCGACTGATCGCGATCGCACTCGCGGAGAGCGTGCAGCCCGCGAGTGTCGAAGCCCTGGGCGAGCCCCGAGTCGTCGCGTCGGGGCATGATTTCTATGCGTCCCCAGTCTTTGCAGAAAACGGTCTACGGCTTGCCTTTCTCGGCTGGGATCACCCCAATATGCCCTGGAACGGGACGCTGCTCGAGGTCGTGCAATGGGCGCAGGACGGCCCACGGAGCGATCCGCGAAGGGTCGCCGGCGGCCCGACGGAATCGCTCTTTCAGCCGCGATTCGCAATCGATGGGGCGCTCTATGTCGTCAGTGATCGGTCGGGATGGTGGAACGTCGTGCGAATCGGAGACTCGGGGCCCACGCCGATTCATGTCGAGCAGGCCGAGTTTGGTCAGCCACAATGGGTCTTTGGTCTTTCGCGCTGGGCATTTCTCGATGAGCATGAGATTCTCGCGAGTGCGACCCGAGATGGTTGCGATGTTCTTTCGCGTATCGGGATCGAGAGCGGTCGCGGGCGCGAATGGCCGAGTGGTTTTTCGTCGATCGGGGGCCTCGATTCGAGCGACGGCTGGGTCACGTGCATTGCGGGTTCGTCGACTGAGGCCTCGGGGTTATACGTGTGGCGCATCGATGACGAGTCGCCGAGATGCGTGCGTGAAAGCGCGCCCTTTGAGATTCCAGAACCTGTGGTCAGTCGCGCCGAGGCCCGGCAGTTCAATTCGACGGACGGGCGCAGTACGCACGCCTTTGTCTACATGCCGTGCTCGGAAACCAATCAGGCCTCACCGGGCGAACGATTCCCCCTTCTGGTCAAGAGCCATGGGGGGCCGACGGCCGCGACGAGTTCGGCTCTCGATCCGCGCATCCAGTTCTGGACCAGTCGCGGTTTCGCAGTGGCCGACGTGAACTATTCAGGCTCGTCTGGATATGGTCGCGCCTATCGTGGTCGACTCGAAGGCGAGTGGGGCATCGTCGATGTCGAGGACTGCGTCGCGGTCGCGCGAGCTCTCGCGGAAGACGGGCTCGTCGACAAGGACCGGCTCGCGATCAGCGGCGGCAGCGCCGGCGGCTTTACGACACTCTGCGCGTTGACCTTCCATGACGCCTTTGCGGCAGGCGCAAGCCATTACGGAATCGGCGATCTCGAAAGCCTCGCCCGCGACACACACAAATTCGAGTCTCGCTACACGGATTGGTTGGTCGGACCGCTGCCGGAGAAACGTGATCTCTACATTGAACGTTCTCCGATTCATCATCACGAACGTCTGAACTGTCCAGTGATCTTTTTCCAGGGGCTAGAAGATCGTGTCGTCCCAGCGAGTCAGGCAGAGGCGATGGTGGCTGTCCTTGCGCGACGAGGTATTCCCCATGCGTATGTGCCATTCGAAGGTGAGCAGCACGGCTTTCGGCGCGCGGAGAACATCCGCACCGCCATGGATGGCGAGCTGTATTTCTACTCGCAGATCTTCGGTTTCGAAGCGCCGCAACCCGCTGGAGTTCAGGTTGTCGGGCACAAAACTCGATGACCTCGAAGATGCGAACCTGGATCGCATTGTCGTCGACGTCGATGCTCATCCTGCTCGCCTGCGTCTCACCACGGGGCGGCTGGGACGTTGAAGCGCTGGTGGGTACCGAGCCTGAACTCGCCGCTCTCCCGGGACAGCGACTCGGCGACATGCTTCCCTTCCCGGTACTCGAGGGAGATCGAATCGTGCTCATCGCGTGTCGCTTCCGCAAGGAGAGGCCGGTTCGCGTTCGGGCGCATGGATCGAATTGGCCCGAAAATTGGGGTCGGGCCGCGGTCTTCGCGCTGAATCGAAGTGTCCGCCGCGTCGAGCTGGTCATGGACGACGCCGACGATCAGGTCACAGGAAATCGATCAGACATCGAAATCCTTATGATCGAAGCGGTCGATGGGGCAGGGCCGGGAGGACTTGGCGATACGCTCAGCGAATGTGATGTGTCGCAAATGAACGACACGAACGAGACCTTTCGCGGAGAGCTGATCGGGGCCGAGATTCGCATGCGCCGGGCCCAGTTGGATATGGCTGGGCGGCCTCGGGAAGCGACCGGGGAAGAATGGGTCGGTGCGTTGATGCACGAGCTCGCGCATGCGCTGGGATTTTCCGGACATGTTGCGACCGGTCAATCGATCCTGGTGCAGGACGAGATGCGGATCCGTGCTGCGGGCCGTCGAGCGCTTGCCGGAGGCGCCGATTTCGACGAGACCGTCGAAGCACTCTACGTCATTCGGCCCGGAACGCGGTTGGGTGAACGCTCGGTCGACGTCAAAGACTTGGCATGGTTGCAGGCGATTCGCAAACTGCAGCGAAACCGACCAGGCGAGGAGCGTCACGCGGTCGGAGTGTATTCGAGCGTGGGAGATCGAGAGGCTCGAATTGTCTGGCGTTATTCGGACGGTAGCCAGCTGGGCGTTCGGCTTCCGGCTTGGCAGAACGAGCTTCGAAGCGGCGTCGCGATCACGCTGGTGCCAGATCGCACGACCAGGCAACTGATCGCGATGACTGGCGACTAACGAAACTATTCTTCGAGGGAGGGGTCGCGCTCGCGTGCGCGCGTGATCAATAGTTCTGCCGTTCGGGCTTCGCCGAGCGCACGGACGACGATGCCGAGTCTGAACATGATGACCGCGTTGTTGGGAGCCAGGCTCGAGGCGATCTCGAGATGTTCGCGTGCTCCGGCCGTGTCCGATCGGGGCTGCTTGTAGAGTGCCCAGCCCAGGCCGGCCTGATAGGCGGGTTCACTCGGCCAGAGCTCGACGGCCGGTCGGAGGTACTCCAAAGCGCCAGCGAAATTGCCCATCTTGACGAGAATTTCTCCCTTTCGGAATGAGGTCTCCGCCTGCGCAAGGCGGGCCGTATCGATCTCCGGCTCGTTGCTTCCGCCGGTGTCGTAGGCCGCCTTCTTGGTCGCATCTGAAAGGGTCTCGAAAGCCTCTGCAATTCGGCCGAAGACCTGAGCGGCTTTATCGCGAAGATTTTCGAGACCCAATCGGGCCAGCACGTCCGGGTGGAATCTCTTGGCGGCCGTGAAATAGGCTCGTTTGATATCGGCGGGCTTGGCCTCTGAGGTGAGACCGAGCGCAGCGTAGTGGTCGAGATCCGGCAACCGCTCGAGAAGCGTCTGGATCTGCGAGCGAAGCGCTTCGCGCTGATCATCTTTCTTTGCTGCCGCCGCTTCACTGGCGGCCGAGGAACTCGATGTGGCTACGTTGCCGGACGACCCGGCAACGTTCAAGACCTCGACCTCGAACTCCAGCGCGCCGGCATCGGTCTGACCATATTGTTGCTTGTCGCGCACGCGTAGAATTCCTGTATGAAGCAGAGTCCAGAGAGTCGCCGCTGCGAGAGGATCCCCGGCACATTCGCCCAGAATCTGGCCCAGCTTAACGGTCCCATCGAGGCGGGTGATGACGCGTTCTGCGTGTTCACCCGTTCGAGCGAGTTTTTCTGCAACACGTCTAAAGCGAGGCGAAATATCGCCGTAGCATTCGGAGTTCGGCATCAGCGCCTGGAAGAGTCGGTCACTGCCCCAGCGCCGCGGCAATTGTTCCTGGAATAGATTCAAAATGTCGTGGGGCTTGGCGGAGCTTTCGGCATCGTCAGCGGGCTGCGCCCATTGGTAAAAGCCCGATTGCCACTCGAAGGTTTCGCAGAGCTGATTCCGGCTGGCGCTTCGAATCGCTTTGTAGAGGATCTTCGCGTCGAGCAATCGAAGAGCGTGGACTGCGGAGGTCTGCGGACATTCGCGATCCAATGCAAAGCGCTCGACCTTGATTCGGTCGTCGCGTGTAATAAGCCCGCCATCTTCGAGGGTGTGTGCGAAGACATCTTCCGCCAAGTTCGATTGGATCGCGATGGGCGCGCCGTTCTGGACCTGGATGCGTCGTTCGGATTTTTCGCGGGCGAGCCGCAGCCAACCCGAACGTTTATCTCGCCAGGCTTCTGCGAGAAGCTGCGGAACACTCGTCGATTCGAGGGCCCCTTCGTCGGATGTCGTGCTCGATTGTAGATTCGCCATCAACGAGATTCCATCGGAGCCCGGGACGGAATCCCGGCTGAGTGCTCGATTGAGCGGTTAGAGGATATGCCGTTGTGCATCCGAGATCTGGAATGCGGTCGCGATCGCTTCCGAAAGATCTTTTCTCAACACCAGATGGGATGCCTCGAGGCTGGCGATCGCCGATTCGGATTCCGGGCAAACCCCCGTGATGATGCTCTGCGCGTTCCAGGATTCGATCGTTTCGAGGATCTGCTCCAATGCGGCCGCGCCGAAGCCCTCATCGAGAAGTCGCTCGCGCAGGTCGACGACGACCACATGGATTTCGTCGATACCCGGATCGCGGCCCAGCAAATCGACGGTCCCCAGCGCTTCCTCGATCGTCGTGAAGGGAAGCACCATCACGGGGCCCCAGATGTGGACGACCGGCAGTGACCGGTCGAAAGCGCCTTCAAAGGCATCTGCCGCGATGGGAGCATTTGAATTTCGTTCGATCGGGGGACCGGCGGCGATCTTTCGAAACGCCTCGAAGGGGACCTGGGAGAGGAGCCATTCCATTGCGTTGTCGCCCCGTGCGCTCCATTCGGCTGCCTCCAGCGCCTCGAAACAGCACGATTCTGCACCCATCGCTGCACATTCGACCTCACGAACGATGAACGAGCGATCCAAAGTTCCGCATAGCCAGCCGCTGGTGTAGCCCGCACTCATCCAACAATTCGGAGAAGCTGCGGGTCCCAGACGTGAGCACCGAGCGATCGCCTCATGTTGCTCCGGCCAGGTACCCTCGATAGACAACTGGCCAGACGCGTCGGCTCGCGCGCCGGACGTCCAATGCATAACGAGCGGCGTCGTCTCGGCGCCTTCGACGGAGCTCGTCAGAGATCCGTCCGCATGATCGTGGCTCATTCGTGCGGCGTCCCGAAGCCCATGTAGGAGTCCGATCTGAAAGAGAGCGAGGGCCGCATCCTGTTCGTTGAGGTCGTCGTCGAGTTCGGCCAACAGCGAGGCGAGGAAATGACTATCGACGAATAGCTTCGGGTCGTTCATAAGGACCGTATCCGGGCCGAATCCGAGACCGGTTAGCATCGCGAGCGGGTTCGCCGGCTCGGGCACAATAGAGGGCTTGGGGGGTTGTCGCACGAACTAACCTTGGCTGCCTATCCTTCGATGAACGCGTAGATGTCGAATTTTTGATCCTTCGAGATGAATGCTTCGCCCTCGTCCTCGAGCAGCTTTAGGAAGGCATCCACGACGACCGGGTCGAACTGGCTGCCGGAGTATTTGTGTAGCTCTGCGACGACGACATCGATCGAGAGCGCCTTGCGGTAGGGGCGATCCGAGGTCATGGCTTCGACCGTATCCGCGACGACGATGACACGTGCTGGCAGCGGAATCTGATCGCCCGCGAGGCGATCCGGGTAACCGCTCTGGCAGCCGTCGTACCATTCGTGATGATGTCGAACGCAAGGCACGATGCTATGCAGAAACTCGACCGGTTCGAGGATCTTTGCACCGATCTCGGGGTGCTTCTTCATCTCCTCGTACTCTTCCAGGGTCAGTTGGTCGGGCTTCGTGATGATCGCGTCCGGAATTCCGATCTTACCGACATCGTGGAGCAGGCCCGCGAAGTAGATGCGCTCGATCAGTTCTTTTCGCAGTCCCATTTGGTTGCCGATTCGCGACGCATAGACGGCGACACGCTCGGAATGTCCTCGGGTATAGGCATCCTTGGCGTCGATAGCCTCGGCGAGTGCGCGAATCGTCTGGATATAGGCTGTTCGGAGTTCGTGGTTCTTTCCGTCGAGCTGCTTCGTGCGTTCGCGAACCTTCTCCTCGAGGTTTTTGTTCATGTCCTGGAGTTTGAAGTTCTGTTCGCGCGTCACATGGTTGAGCCGCTTGATCTCCGCTTTCAGATCGTGATGATCGAAGGCCTGCCGAAGCGTTGCCTTCAGTTCATCGTCGTTCCAGGGCTTGGTGATCAGTCGGAAGATTTCGCCTTTGTTGATCGCTTCGACCGCGATGGTCATGTCCGTGTAACCGGTGAGCATCATTCGGACGACATCGTTGTGCCGGTCCCGAACCGAGGAGAGGAACTCGACGCCGCTCATCTCGGGCATGCGCTGGTCGGAGACGATGACCTGGGGCGCGCAGCGATCGATCAGCTCGAAGGCCTCAGCCGGTCGATTGGCTGTGAGAACCTTGATAGGTTCATTTCGCATCAGGCGTTGTAGCGCCTTCAGAATGTTGACCTCGTCATCGACGAATAGGACGGTGTGGTCTTGCACCCGGGCCCCCGACAAGTCCTGGCACCAAAACGTGGCGCGAGGGCATTTGCTTCGATCGTTCGCCGGTCGCAACCGACTCATGTCGAGGTGTATCGGCGAAAGGATGTCGAACCGTTAGGAAAGCCGAACTCGAGCGGGCATCGTTTTGAGCGTTGAAAGGCGGGGAAACCGGCCGTGTGCACCGCGCTGGCAGTCGGAATGCACCGCACGGGCATGTCTAGAGCGCGGCGGCGTCTAGAGGTAATTCCCGCCGTCCAGGTGAATTCGCGTGTGGGCTTGTTGGAGGCGGCTGACTTCGCGTGCGAAATCATCGTTCGAAACGGGCAGCGGGTCTTCACCGCCGACATCGAGCCGCGCCTTGCGTCGCAAAACGGCATGCAGCATTCGAATCCAATCTCCGATGCTCGGTTCCTTCGCACTGCCCACGATTTTCGGCCAATCGATCTCGCCGAAGATCGTGCGTGCTGCGCGTGCTTCTGCCTGGGAAGCGTGGATCCGCAGCGCCTCGATGACATCGTCCGGGAAAGTTGGATTGACTTCGACGACGCGTTCGAAGCGGCCGGGCGAAAGGAACGCGTGGGGCAAGGTATCCGGGTGGCTGGTACTGCCGAGCACAAGGCAATGCGGCGCCGAAAGGGCGCGGTCGATCAATTCGAAGAGGAAATCCATGATCGGGCCCACTGGCAGCTCGGCCGCGCGGCTGCCCATGTCGTGCGCCTGGGAATATTCGAGTTCGTCGAAGAAGACCGTGACCGGTGGCATTTCCGCGAGCGCGGCGGACCAGCCGCGAATCAATTCTCCGACCTTTCCCGAACCATGGACCACGTCGAGCACCATGCGCGGCACGTCGACGCGAATGAAGGCCATCTTCGTGTGGGTTGCGAGCGCTTCGGCGAGCAGCGATTTCCCGCTGGCGCGGCGGCCGATCATCAACATCGCGCTCGGAGGGAACGTGCCCCAGCGCCCATATACCTCGGGACTCGTCTGTGCGTAGGCGTAGGTGAGGATTTCTTCCTTCGGCAGCGCCAGTCCGCCGATCTCCTCGAAGCGAACGTCGGGCGCCGGCACGATCCTGGCGCCTCGTGCGAGAGGGTCGACCGCCCGCTGGAAGCTCGACCAGATGTTCAGCGCTCGTTCGGCATTGATATCGGCGTCGGTCATTCAGGCAGTCTAGCCAGCCCGGGATTCGACTTCAGGGTTTCGAGGGAGAAACGCGGAGGGCAGGGTGGCGCCCCGAGCGACCTGAGTAATACTCCGCGCCCAGCGCGTCCCCATCGTCTATCGGTCAGGACACCAGCCTTTCAAGCTGGTGAGGCGGGTTCGATTCCCGCTGGGGACGCCACCCTTTGTCGCTGCGCTGGGCGGACACCTCGAAGCGTGTCCGCGTGTCCGCGTGTGCTCACCGCGACTCACTTCCTCCTCCTCGGCGTACGCGAGTACGCCTTCCTCGTCGTTCGTTCCGCGGGCGACGAATCCACCGCACTCGCGGCGTCCTGGTCCGTCGATGTGGGCCTGGCGGCCCAGCGGGGTCAAAAAGAGAGGGCGGGGGTGGATTCTAGGGATTTGATTCTGCCGGCCATGCGGTCCAGGAAGGCGGCGAGGGTGGGGCGTTCGGCGATGGCGTCGGCGCAGCCTGGGATTGAACCTTCGCGTAGGACGAGGAGCATCGCGTAGACCGAGAGGTCGGCGATGCTGGGTTCGTCGGAATGGAAGAAGGGCCGATCGCGGAGAAATCCAACGAGATCGTCCATCCGATCCTGGAGTGCGCGGATGACTTCGAGTTCGCGTAAATCGGCTCGCGTTCGCGGGGTATGTCCGAGTGTGCGGCCGATCTGGCCTTTGATGCGAGCGAGGATCGAATCGTCGATGGGGGCTTCGTCGCCGGGTTGCGGGTAGCGTGCTGTTCGCCAGCGATTCCAATACCAGGAGAACGAATTGTCCGACCAGGTTGCGAGGTTGCGCTGCGCCGCAGCGATTCTCGCATCGGGTGAGTAGAGCGGAGGATCCGGGTAGAGCTCGTCGAGCCAATGAACGATCTTGAGGGAGTCGGCTTTGCGGCGTCCGTTGATTTCGAGAACCGGCAGCGTCCGAGCGATTGGACTCCAGCGTTGCACGTCTTCGGGTTCGTCGGAAACGACGCGTTCGAAGTTCAGACCTTTCAGGGCCAGCGCCGCCGCAACCTTCTCCGTGTAGGGATTCATGGCCTGTGTGTAGAGACGCACCTTCGGTGCCCCGTTCACATCGTGGTCTGCCTCACTCATGCTCGGTGGGCCCCGGGAAGATCTCTTCGATCTGCGATTGCGCTTCATCGGAAAGTTCGATGCCAATCGCTTTTACATTCTCATCGAGTTGATCGATTCGAGTTGCACCCACGATCACGCTACTCACGTTGGCTTTGCGAAGGCACCAGGCCAGCGCGAGCTGTGCGAGTGAAACCCCAAGGTCGTCGGCAATCGGACGCAGTCGGTCGATGCGGTCGAGCACGTCTGCATCGAGATAACGAGCCATCCAGAGATTGCGTTCGGGATCGTTGGCGCGGCTCTGGTCGGGAATCTTTCCACCGCTGTATTTCCCGGTTAGAGCGCCCTGGCCGAGGGGGCTGAAAACGAGTTGACCGAGGCCTTCGCGTTCGCTGGTCGAAAGGACGCCGCTCTCGATCTCACGCCGCAAGATCGAATAGCTTGGTTGATTCGAGATCGGCCGGTAGCCACCGTTGCGATCTGCGAGGGCGCAGGCCTCTGCGATCTCCGGCGCGGTCCACATCGAGACGCCCCAGTAGAGGAGCTTGCCCTGTCGAATCAAGTCCTCGTATGCGCGCACGGTCTCCTCCATCGGCACGTTCGGATCCGCGCGATGGCACTGGTGTAGGTCGAGATAGTCCGTCTGCAGTCGACGGAGAGAGCCTTCCACGCTCTCGACGATGTGTTTACGCGAGAGGCCTCGATCGTTCGGGTGCTCGGACATTGGAAAAAAACACTTGCTCGCCAGGACGACCTGATTGCGAGGGAGCTCGACGAGGCTCTCGCCCAGGGCTTTCTCAGCCTCGCCGCGGGCATAGACGTCCGCTGTATCGAAGAGGTTGATGCCGAGGTCGAACGCGCGATGGACCAGGCGCGCGGTCTCGCCGAAGTCGACCTTGGAGCCGAGGGTCAGCCATGACCCCAGCGAGATTTCGCTGACCTGCAGACCGCTGCGGCCCAATGCGCGTGTTCGCATGTCTCGAAATCTAGCAGGCTCGGCGCGAGTCACGAGCAGCATCCGTTTCGGTTCGCGTTAGACTCCGGCGCCGTGCTGCATCTGGTGTCAGAGACCTCGCCTGATTGGCTTCCTCGCGTACGAGCGCACCTCGACGAAGTGCTGCTCGATCACGCCCATTGTGAGAAGAAGGCCGCCGGTGCCGCGATCAAGCTGCTCTTCTCGTATCCCCATTATCGTTTCCTTCAGGAACCGCTGGCTGAGCTGGCTCGCGACGAGCTCGAGCATTTTCAGCAGGTTCTGGCACAGCTCGATGCACGCGAAATCCGTTACGAGACGCTGAAGCCGAGTCCCTATGGCATGGCCCTTCACGCTCTCGTGCGCCGCGACGAGCCGGACCGCCTCGTCGACATGCTGCTGATCTCGGCCCTGATCGAAGCGCGCAGCTGCGAACGTTTTCAGATCCTCGCCGAAGGCCTGGATGGGGAGCCGACGCTCGCCGAGCTCTATCGATCACTGCTCGCGTCGGAAGCGCGCCATCACGGTGTCTACGTCGAGTTGGCTGCTCGACTCATCGCCCGCGATGCGCTCGAGGCTCGATTGCTGGAACTCGCGCGGTCGGAAGCCGAGATCGTGTCGGCGCCATGTGACTGGGTGCGTATTCATGCCGGTTAGTGGACTCGACGAGAGTGAACCCGAGCGGACGCGCATCGGGGACGCGGAATTTGCGTGGATCGAGGACGGGATCGCGGGCGCGACGAATCCGCCGCTGGTGTTGATTCATGGGTTCACGGGCCATCGCGACGATTTCATTGGCGTGATGCCCGAGCTTGCGCGAAAACGGCGCGTGATCGCGCCAGATCTCCGAGGACATGGAAATTTCGTTTTAGCATCAAATAGTTATGGCTGGACGTTCGATCAACTAGTGAAGGATTTGATCGTTCTGCTCGATCATCTGGAGATCGAACGTTGTGATCTCTTCGGGCATTCGATGGGCGGAATGCTCACCCTGCGTTTCGCGCTCGCGCATCCCGAACGAATTAGATCACTGATCTTCATGTGTACGGCACCCGAGTTGCCCGAGACGGTCGGACGTCGCGCTTTCGAGATCGGCGCTGATATCGCGGATGCTCGAGGGATGGACGGTCTGCAGGAATTGATGGAGAAGGCGGGACGGGAGGATTGCTCCGACACGATTGCGCGTTGGAGCGAGCGCTATTGGCTGCATCATCGTCGGCGACTTCGCTCGATGACCCCGGACAGTTTTCGCGGCATAGGAACGGCTTTTTTCGAGTCCGAATCGCTGGTCGATCGACTTGCGGAGATCAAGGCGCCTACTCTGGTGATCGTGGGTGAATCCGATGCCGACTTCCTAGCGGGCGCCGATCTGTTCGAGAAGAATATGCCGAACGTAAAACGATTCACTCTCGCCGACGCGGAGCATCATCCGCATCAAGAAAACCCAAAGGCCTGGCATGCCGCGATCGAGGCCCATCTCGATGGCGTGCAACGGGCCGCAACCCCACTCGCCGAAAACGCGAATGAAGGGAATCAACGATGAGCGACCGTACCGAGGAAATCCAAATCACGACTTCAAATGGTGAGACGATGGGCGGTTATCTGGCTCTGCCGAGCGGTGACGGTCCGCATCCCGCCGTGATCGTGTACATGGAGATCTTCGGTGTGAACGATCATATTCGCGACGTCACGCGACGCGTTGCCGACGAGGGCTATGTCGCCCTCGCGCCGGACTATTTCCATCGTACGGGGGCGGGGATGCAACTCGCATACGATGACGCGGGCATGGCAGAGGGGATGAAACAGTTGGGTCAGCTCAAAGCGGACCAGATGCTCGCCGACGCGAAGGATGCCATTGCCTATCTGCGTAGCCGCAGCGATGTGGTCGGCGATCGAATCGGAGCGATGGGGTTCTGTATCGGCGGACACATGACGTACCTCACGGCATGCGAGACCGATATCGTCGCGGCCGCCTCGTATTATGGTGGCGCGATTGCGGCTGAACAAGGGCCGGGCGGAGGGCCGTCGACGCTTAGTCGAACGGCCAGGATCACCGGACGGATCCATTGTTATTTCGGAGGTAAGGACGCGTTGATCCCGATGCATCGGGTCGACGCCGTTCGAAGCGCGCTCGAGGCCGGAGGAATCGAACACGAGATTCATATCTACGATGAGGCGGATCACGGCTTTCATTGTGATCAGCGCGCTACCTATCACGAAGCGTCCGCGAAGGATGCCTGGCGGCGCACGTTCGAACTCTTCAAGGAGACGCTACGAGGCTGAGGGCGGCGCCTTTTTTGCTCAATCGAGAATCTTGTGCAGGGCTTCGAGAAGTCGGTCCACAGGTTCCGGTCGTGCATTCTCGCCCATCAATCCGATTCGCCAGATCTGTCCGGCCAGCGGACCGAGGCCGGCGCCGACCTCGATGCCGAACTCGTCGAGTAGGCGAGTACGTACCGTCGCTTCGCCGAGGGTCTGTACACGCTCGGGCAGTCGCATCGCACTGAGCATCGGCAGTCGATCTTCCGCGGCGACCAGACATTCGAAACCGAGATTTTCGAGTCCTTCGATGAGCCGCGCGGCCGCCCGCGTGTGGCGTTCGAAACGGGTGTCGAGCCCCTCCTCGAGTGCGCGGTCGACGCCAGCGGCGAGACCATAGGTCGCCGTAATCGGTGCGGTGTGGTGGTAGACCCGTTTTGCGCCGTCGTAATAACCGGCGAGCAACGAGAGATCGAGAAACCAACTCTGAACCGCCGTCTTTCGAGCACGAACGTGTTCGATCGCGCGTTCGGAAAACGAGACGGGAGACAAACCCGGTGGGCATGAGAGGCATTTTTGAGAGCCGCTATACGCGGCATCGATGCCCCACCTGTCGAGTTCGACGGGCCGCCCCGCGAGTGACGTGACGCAATCCAAAACGACCATCGCGTCGGCCTGTGACGCGGCGGACGCGATGTCTTCGATCGGCTGACAGACGCCGGTCGATGTTTCGGCGTGGACGAAGGCCACGACGCGCGGACGGACGCGCGAGATCGCATCCGCCATCAGGGAAGCATCGAGCTTTGTCCCCCATGTCGCCTCGACTGTCGTGACTTCGGCACCTGCCCGGCGAGCGACCTCTGCCATCCGCCCACCGAATACTCCGTTCACGCCGACTACGATCGGATCACCCGGCTCCAGCAAATTCACGATCGCGGCTTCCATCCCGGCACTGCCCGTCGCCGAGAGCGGCAAAGTCATCGCATTCGAGGTCCCGAAGAGCATGCGCAGTCCGGCTTTCAGGCGATCGAGCAGCGCGATGAAGTCCGGGTCGAGATGACCGATGAGCGGTCGGCTCATCGCTTCGAGCACACCAGGGTGGGCATTGGACGGCCCGGGGCCGAGGAGTAGACGTTCGGGAAGAGGCTGCAGGATCGGCATCACTCCAGATTAGCGGCTGAAAGTGGGCCCGCGTGTCCGTTTGCAAGCGAGTTGACAGCGCCACCGCCCAGTCGTAATTTTTGGGTTCCCTACCCCCCAGGGAGCAGAGCGGGAAGAGGGTTCGGAGTCGATCGACTCGATCGATTCCGTCCAGAGAACCGCACGGTCTGTTCGGCTGCATCGCGAAGCCTGAAACGGATAAGGGGTTTGCTCCGTCGGTTATGACCGCTTCACGAGTCGGAATACCAGGTCCAGATCGAATCGCCGAGGAGCCCGGTTGGGTTCGACGCGAAGATGGGCATGAAAATGAACGCTGACTCGGCACTTCGACCGGGGTCCAGGGAGTGAGCCAGCATGCTCGGTTCGCGGTGGGTCGTAGGAATCGGAGCGCTCTTGGTGGCGCTCATCGCGCTCTATGTCCTGTTGAAGGTCGGGAATGGTCGCGTGCCTGATAGCGGCACGGAACTCACAAGTCCGGCCCTCGACGAGATCGATGACGAGTCTCGCAGGGCGATGCGCGAGTTGCTGCGTCGGGATGAAAAAGAGGAATAGAGGCCACGCATATGGGTTGGCGCACACGAGAGGAATTCGAAGACGAGGAGCGGCGGATGCTCGCGCCGTGGGCCGCCTGCTCTGGAGATTCCGCGGGCCGAGTCGTCGAGGAGCCTCCGCATGCCTATCGCAGCGCATATCAACGGGATCGCGATCGGATCGTGCACGCCCGCGCATTTCGTCGTCTCGAATTCAAGACGCAGGTGTTCGTCCATCTCGAGAACGATCACTACCGAAATCGACTCACGCATACGATCGAAGGCGCACAGATTGCGCGCACGATCGCTCGGGCGCTGCGCCTCAGTGAGGACCTTGCCGAGGCAATCGTGCTTGCTCACGATCTTGGTCATACGCCCTTTGGTCACGCCGGCGAGGCGATTTTGGCGGATTGCATGAAGGACGACGGCGGATTCGATCACAACCGACAGAGCCTGCGAATCGTGGATCTGCTGGAGGATCGTTATCCGCACTGGAGTGGTCTGAATCTCACCGCGGAGACTCGCGAAGGCATTTTGAAGCACGGTTGTCATTGGACCCATCCGGTGGACCTGCCGCCGCTCTATCCGCAGCGCACTTTGGAGGCGCAGGTCGCGGATTGCGCGGATGAGATCGCGTATATCCACCATGATCTCGACGACGGACTGCGTTCGGGAGTCCTCTCGATCGAAATGCTCGAGTCGATGTCGCTCTGGAAGATGGCTCGTGAGAGACTCCGCGAATCGGTGGAAGGGACATCGGCAGAGGTGGCTCGGGCCCAGACGATTGGCGCTCTCGGCGATACCCTGATCGGCGATTTAATTGAAGAGACGAGCCGTCGGCTCGATGAAGATCCGCCGGAATCGCTCGCTGTATTGCGCGCGCGTCCGGAATCCGTGGTGGGCTTTTCGTCTACGATCGGAATTGGAAAACGCGAGTTGAAGAGTTTTCTCTCGCAGAATTTCTACCAACATCCCCGAGTGCTGCGGCGAACGCGCAAGGCCGAATGGATCGTGGGAGACTTGTTTCGAACCTACCGTGATGACCCGAATCTACTTCCCCGACACGTGCATACGCGATTTGCGCGAGAGGGACAGATGCGGGCACTCTCGGACTACATTGCCGGTATGACCGATCGGTTTGCGATGGATGAGCACAAAAGGCTGCTCGATCCTCATGCGCCGACCTGATCGTCTTGGACTGGCTGAAGCGGACCGGCTCAACGTCGCCGGATGAATTGAGATGATACAATGAGCCTACCCGAGAGCCTCGAACGCGCCGCCAGCGAGCTGCGCGGATTGGCCGACCAGATTCGACCCGCAAACGGGGATCCCCAGCGACTTCTCGACGAGTTGAACACCGACGATGCCGGCGAACTCCTCGCCTGGCTCTTGAACGAGGAACCCGAAGCCGCCGCTGAAGTGATTCAGGTCTGGGGCGAGGCCGACGAGGGGGCTGCCATTCTTCTCGCGCTGCCCGACGAGAACATCGCGAAGGCGGGCCGCAAGCTGCTCCGCAAGGCGAGGCACCGTCTACGCTCCCAAGGCATCGAAGTCGCTGCTCCGGCTCGACCGACGCGCAGCCCCCGCCGTGTCGACATTGCCAATGACCGCTGGCAGGCCGCACATGTTTCGACACCCGATTTTCGCGGAGCACGGGTCGGCTACCTGGTCGATAGCCATCCGGCGGGGGGCGCGAGGCTCTTCGAGGTGCGTTTCGACGAGGCGCGCGGCATCCTCGATTTCAAGATCTACAATGCCGGTCGCAGCAAGCTGCGAGGCTTTCTGCGCAGCCTGACCACGGGCAGCGGCCAGCGACTCTTCGAAGTCGGTCGCGACCCATTGCGCGGGCTCGTACGACGAGCGAGCCTCGCTCAGCCAATCGATCGGCCCCTTCCCACTTCGTTCGTCGAATGGCGGAGCCGATTGTTTTCCGACGATCTCGACGAAGAACAGACGCCCGGCGATCTCGTGCGCGTCGCCCTCGGTGCGACGC
>JAQBEG010000468.1:0-5197 GCA_032123985.1 Deltaproteobacteria bacterium | reverse complement strand
GTCTTCGGTCCCTCCAGCGAATGATGTTGATCTAGATGGAGCTCGATCCGCCGAATGGCTCCGGTTCAGAGGGGAGCTCCAGTCTGATGTCGGTTCTCAGGAAGGTCGCACCCTGGGTGATCGCTGCGACAATCCTCTACTTCCTCTTCCGCAGGGTTCCGTTGGCCGATGCCTGGGCCGCCGCGCGCGAGGCGGATCTCGCTCTCTTTCTTCCGTTGATGGCGGGGGCGGTACTTCTCTGGTTCCTGATCGATTCCGCGGCCTTCGCATTTCTATTCACGCGATTCAATGCGAGGCTCGATTGGGTAGAGGCGCGATCACTGCGTGGAATGACCTATCTCGTCACGCCGATCAACTGGAATCTCGGAACAGCGGCCGTGATCCTGCATCTTCGCAGCTCGAAGAATATTGGTGCGATCGAATCGACGAGCACGATGATCTTGTATCAAATGGTCGATGGTGTGGTGTTGGGAAGCTTCGCCCTGGTCGGCCTGATGCTGGTGCCAGGCTCCGCCGAAATTCCATCGTTGAGAACCGTCGTGACGGGATTCGTGGTCTTTCAGTTCGTGTCTCTGGGATTGCTGGTGAGTCGCTGGCCTCGCTTTCAGATCTTCGATCGGATACGCGGTATCGGTCTCTTCCGATCTCATAGGGCGGCGGTCTGGCGTGATATCGCGCTGCTGACGGCGATGAAGGGCCTGTATTTCGGGGTCTTCATCGGAGTTTACTGGTTGGGTGGCCACGCATTCGGCGTCCATGTTCCGCTGGGTCTGGCTGCCGCCGCGACACCTGTGATCCTGATGGCGGGAACTCTGCCCATCACGCCGGCTGGCTTGGGTACGCAACAAGCCGCCATGCTCTATTTCTTCGCACCGTACGGAGAGGAAGCATCGATATTGGCGCTGGGATTGACTTTCCCGGTCGCACTGCTGGTCTTGCGCGCTCTCGTCGGACTCGCCTATCTGAAAGATCTGCCGAAGCTGCGCGATGCCATTGCAAAACGGAAGGTCCACGCCTGAGTTCTTCGTCGGTCAGTCCGCGCGGTATTGTCATGCATTGCGTTCATCGCGGTGATCCATCGTCGCCTGACGCGAGCTGATCAACGAACGCGTTGGCCGAGGACGCGCCGGCGAAACTCCCGGACGATGGGAATCCGATCGAGCCAGGGTGAGGCGTCGGCTTTGTTCTCATCATCGGGGCAGGGACGGCCAGCGAAGCCCTCTGGAATCTGCGTGTAGAGTTCGGGGGGGTCTCTATCCGTATCGAGGTAGTGGTAATCCCAGCCCGAGACGAAAAGATCGGCATCGGCGACGACATCGATCGTTCGCACTGCATAACTCGAAAGCTGGCTGGTCGTAGCCTGTGGCGGGATGATCCAGACCTGCTGTGGTCCGGCGATGAACACATATTGTATGCGTTTGTTGCAGGACAAGATTCGAAAGCGTCGCAGGCGCCCGCCGTAGAGCCTGCTCTTCGCGTGCGTTACCTCGAATATGCCATGGGCGAAATCAGGCTCGAAGCCGCGCACGAATTCGAGCGATGTGGGGTCACCCTCCCTTCGAAAACGGGCCACCGATTTTCCCCCGTTGACTCGGTTGCGCGGATTCGCGGCGGCCTCTCTGCGGGGTCGGGTAAAGTCGTCATAGGGAGCGATTCGATTTGCGGGTGACCGCCGCAATACGAGTTCGAGGACGCGTCCGTCGGGCGGGACGCGACGCAATGCTTTTAGCCGGCCCTCGAGCGCATCCTGGATTTCGAAGGGGAGGTCGGTCGTCGATTCGATCGACTCAATGAGTTCGTAGCCATCCTTGACATCGCGCCGGACGTCGCCCTTGCCAATCCAAAGCGAGCCGTCGTAGTCGTATGACATGTGTGATGCGGCCCGCCAGACGAGCGAGAGATCCTTGTAGAAGATGCGGGCATGAATATCGGCCTTCGCGCGCGGGCCTCGCGGAGGTATCACATAGGCCACATAAAATCGAAGCTCCGGGTTTTGCCGGACATTGCTCAGGTAGATCCGCGTGCCGAAGATGTCGAGTCTGTGCTTGGGCGAATAGCCCGCGCTCAGGATTTGTAACGGGTTAGGGCGGGCGCGGCCGGCGGCGTGAAAGCGGGCACCGGATTCCAGGAGCGCGTGGAACTCCCGTGCCACCTGTACAGGGGTCGACGCGGCGCACTCGACGCTCGGAATGATCTGGGTGGGTATCGCCGCCGAACTCACTCTTCTCCCATCTAGCATGCAGTCACGTACTTCGATTCTCGTCCGAGTCGCTATGGTCGCGCACACGAATTTTTCGATCCACCGACGACTGTGTCGGTGGTCTTGCAGCTGATTGACAGGTACCACGCTTTCGATGGCTGCCGCCATGGCCTGGGGCCAGTCATAGAGATTGAATCCCTCGCCATTCTCTTCGAGGCTCGAGATTGCGGCTAATTACGCCTGGGCGGGATCGGAGGGGAGATGCTCATTGCGGATTGCCAGGCGCCGAGGTTTTTGCGCATGCGGTCACAGATGTCTTGATGTAGAGCGCATACGTTCGTCGTCTCGTCGGGGTCCTCCGACATTGAATAGAGCGCCTCGGTCTCGCGTTCGATCGTCCGTACATAGCGCCAGTTCTGTGTACGCATAAAGAGCCCGTGTAGGTCCTCGACGAATGGATAACGGCCTCCCGGTGGCTTTCGGAGCCGATTCACCTCAGCCATGACGCTCTTGCGTGCGAAGCTGCCAGTTCCAGAAAGAAGAGGTTCCAGGCTCTCACCCCAGCGGTCTGCGGGCGGAGTGATTCCGGCGAAATCGAGCAGGGTTGCGAAGAGATCCACGGTCGAGATCAGGTGTCGATCGTCGGTCCGCGGGACAATCTGTGACGGCCAGGTCAGGATCAGCGGGGTGCGGAAAGCAGTTTCATGGATCGAGGATTTTCCTCTTGCGCCGCCCAGGTTGTACTCCGGGAAGTCTTCGGGCTGACTGGCTTCCCAGCCATTGTCGCTCAGAAATACGATCAGCGTTTCGTTGGTTAGTCCGCGTTTCTCGATATAGGAGATGAGCTCGCCGACGCGTCGGTCGAGGCGTGCAATGTTGGCGTAATAGCCGATGGCATCTTTGGACAAGCCAGCCGCATCGTAAGGCTTTCGATCGGCTGGGGAGGCGTCGAAAGGCTGGTGCGGGAGCAGCGGGGCGAACCAAACGAAGAACGGTTTCTCCTGATTGTCGTCGATGAACTCGAAGACCGGATCCATCGTAGAGCGGCCCAGCTCGAGTCCTTCGCCTCCCGCGGCGCGGAAAAGAGGAGAATTGGCAAAGTGTCCGAGTGCCGGTTCGGGGCCGTTGGTGCGGTGCGTCGCCGGATCCTCGATCGAGATGGGATTGTCGATCTTTTCGGCGAGCCCCTCGGTGAATCCACCATCCTGATAGCTGCCCTCCCAGTACTTACCGCCCTGGAAAGACACGTACCCGCGTTCTGCCAATAGCCGGGGCAGCGTCTCGATTTGGCGAATGGGGGGCTCGTCCGAACGACTGTCTGCGGATCGACCGAGAGCGGAGACACGGGCGGCGTACTGGGCAGGGTGGTACCCGGTGAGGATCGACTGAAGGGATGGACGACAGATATTTCCGGTGTTGAATGCCAGGGAGAATCGAACCCCCCGAGCCGCAAGAGTGTCGATCTGCGGGGTTCGAGCGATTTTCGAGCCCATGAAGCCGAAATCCGACCAGCCGTGATCATCGCTGATGATCAAGACGATATTGGGAAGTCTCGTCGCCGTGATCGAGGCCTCCTCGCCACCGCAAGCAAGCGCAGTGACAACGAGACTCAAGATCGTTGCTCGTAGAATTGCTTGGCTAACCGGCAACTCGTTCCTGTTCCTTGAGAATAGACCGCGACCGGATCGCCGGGGACACGGGGCGACGAAGCGATTCGCTCATTCGACGCAGCTGATGGTTCAAAATCCCCTCTTCATCCAAGCCCAGTTCGGTAGGAACCGTTCGCTAGTTGAACTCGAAGAGTCCGTTGATGCGGTCGCGCTGTGAACTCGGTGGGGCATGATTCGGCTATGGGTGCAGCCGAATCAGGCCTTCCTGCACAACAGATGCGACCAACTGTCCGTCCTCTGTATAGACGAGACCGCGATTGAAGCCGCGTCCACCCGAGGCAGCAGGGCTGTCTTGTACGAAAAGCAGCCACTCATCGACCCGGAAGCGATGATGAAACCAGATCGAGTGGTCGAGGCTTGCGGACTGGAATTTCGGATTCATCCAGGACACGCCATGCGGTAGCAGGCATGTGTCGAGCAGGTTCATATCCGACGCATAGGCGAGCACACATTGGTGGAGTCGATCGTCGTCGGGCATCCGGCCGGCCGCCCGCAGCCATACTGCGAGGTGGGGCGGTCGCTTGTCGGGTTCGATCGGATCGACCGGATTCACGAGGCGCGATTCGATAGGCCGCGGCGCATCTAGCCACTGGCGCTGTTCCGGTGGGAGGTGCTGGCGAATCTTCTCGTCGTAGAGATTCGGATCCGGTGTTTCATGCGGCCCAGGGACCTCGGGCATCGGCTCATGATGTTCGAAGCCAGATTCTTCGATTTGAAACGAGACCGACATACTGAAAATCGCGCGACCGTGCTGGATCGCAACTACGCGGCGGGTCGTGAAACTGCGGCCATCGCGAATCCGGTCGACCTCGTAGAGGATGGGAATCTTGGGGTCGCCCGGCCTGAGAAAGTCACCCTTCAGCGAATGGACCTGGCGACCCTCGACGGTGCGATTCGCGGCGACGAGGGCCTGGCCAACGACCTGGCCGCCGAAGACGCGCTGAGACCGTTCCTGTGGGCTTCGTCCACGGAAGAGGTTGAGCTCGATTTCTTCGAGATCGAGAAGCTCGATCAGGGATTGCAGGGCTGTCGGCAATGGGGGCTCCGGAGGTCTGTGGGCGCGGCGCGGGGAGCGTACCCGATTCCGGTCCAAGTCCGAGACGGGAGGAATCCGACAGGGCGCTGCCAGATACCCCGCTCCAGAATCTTGTAATATGGAACGATCGTGTTGTAAAAACTGTACGATCGTTCATAATACTCGTATGTCCAAGGAAAATCACGGCGCCCGGCGTAGGCGAGAAATTCTCTCTGCTGCGGCAGATCTCAGCACAAGTGAAGGGTTGGAGGGGCTTTCCTTCCGTCGAATTGCTGAGGAGGTGGGGCTGTC
>JAQBEG010000467.1:0-3196 GCA_032123985.1 Deltaproteobacteria bacterium | reverse complement strand
AGCAACGAGCTGAGCACAACCAGGTACTGATGGTTCGCGTTCTCCGGAAAGGTCGCAATGATCTGGACTCCCATGCAAAGGCCCACCAGCGCGGTGGCGACACGCGCGAATCGCGCCCAAGAACCCCGCCAGGAAGCAGGGGCGTTGGTGCATGAATCGGAGGCTCGAGCCGACCCGGCACCCTGGCGCTCGCGACGTGTGGGGCAGATGGGCCAAGGCCATTGCGTCTTGCGCTCCTACCCTATGGAAGACAAAACGGGCTGCGATGCCAGTACCGCCTCTAAAGTAGTGTGCTCAGAAGCAAGGCTCGGATGAGGCGCATCAGCGCCGTCTCGGGCATAGAGCCCAACAGCCGCGGTCGCGTTTCCAGTCACGTCGGTATCCGACTCCGCTGTCAGTAAACGTTCCAGTCGTCCTCTTGCGGAGGCGATCGAGGACGGTCAAGTGCTAGGCGAGATGCTCGCACAGCGCGGCAGCGGCTTGATCCAGCGGCAATTTACCCGCATCGAGAATGGGAGAGAGCTGAAAGAAGGCGTGAGGCTGGCCGTCATAGCGACACAGAACCGTGGAGACGCCGGCCGCTTCGAGTGCATCTGCATAGGCTTGCCTTCGTCGCCCGGGGCATCGAGTTCGGCCGTAATGATGAGCGCCGTCGGAAGGCCGACGAGGCTCTCGGCGAGAATCGGTGAGGCCCGCACGTCCATGCGATCGGATTCGGAACGGCGTGCGAAGACAATTTGCAATTGCGAGGCCTTACGCGATAGTGACGAGGCACACCCAGATCCGATAGAGCGAGCATTGGGAATGCGATTGACCAGAATGCGCCGAGCATCGCGTCGAGTCGAACCGCCCGAAGCGGACGGGCCAGTAGGCACGGCGACAGAACCGCAGCACAGCGCGTTCGCCCATAGGGCGATCTCAGCGGCCCTTGCCATCGGTTGCCTCGTGGTACTGGCGTGTGCCGCGATGAACAATCCGCCGGACACCACAACAAGTGGATCGGTTGAATCGCGCAGCAGCCCCGAGAATCCCCAGATCGACTCCGCCGCTCCTGACGAGCCCGAACGCGAATATCTTGGCCACGCCGTCTGCGTCGGCTGCCACAGCATCGAGGCGGAGCACTGGGACGAAACGATTCACGCGAAGGTTTTCCTCCTGAATCCACGCACCCTCGCCGAACGACGGGGGTGCGAGGCTTGCCATGGGCCCGGCAGCGAACACTTGAAGGCACCCACCGATCGATCGCGAATCATCTCGTTCACCCGCGAGAGTCACCTCGAGATCGAGCAGATGAATGGCGTCTGCCTCGAGTGTCACGCGGGCGGGGCCCGCATCCAATGGTCCGGTTCGGCACACCAAGTCGAAGAAGTTGCTTGCAGCGACTGCCACAACCCGATGAGCAAGACTTCAGAGAACGGATTGCTGCGAGAAGCGACTACAAGAGCTACGTGCTTCGCCTGTCATCCGCGTCAGCGAGTCGAATTCGGAAAGCGATCGCATATGCCGCTCTTCGAAGGCAAGATCGAATGTGATGACTGCCATCAGCCGCATGGCTCTGCGACGAACCCGCTTCTGCGTGCCGACTCGATCTTCGAGCTGTGTACGAATTGCCATAGCGATAAGCGGGGTCCCTTCATCTGGGAGCACGCTCCCGTGACCGAGGGCTGCACGAGTTGCCATCTTCCCCACGGTTCGAATCGAGACAGCCTGCTGGTGACGTCGCCCCCATTCCTGTGTCAGCAATGCCACGCGCAAATCGGCGTCCAAAACCATCCGATTGCGCTTCAGACGTCCGAGAACCTGGCTTCTGGACAAATCGCCGCTAATCGTGACCCCCGAATCATTGGACGCGGCTGCGTGACTTGCCACGTCCAGATCCACGGATCGAATCACCCCTCCGGCGCTCGGTTCCATCGATGATCGCGTCGACCCACGGCAAATCTCGACTCTCAACGACTCGGGGCGTGACCGCGTTCATCTACTCACTGTTTTTCCTGGGGCTGGCGCCTAGCATCGCTGCCGCCGCTTCAGGCCGCGAAAGCGCCCTCAGCGGATCCGGAATCGAGGCAACCCGGGAGGTCGACTCGAGAGGACTCACGACCTGGCGGACAACCCGTCACAGAAGCCCCAGCGGAATCCTTTATCCCTACCCCTTCAAACCATTGCCCTGGGGCGGCGAAGCGTTTCAAATTCGTAGCGTCGTCGACTTCGGATACATTGCCAACGCCGGCGAAGCGGACGAAGCGGCCTTTCGAAAATACGCCGACCGTAGTGACGGGTTCCTCGTGGGACGCTTCCTGCTCGAGGGTCAGGAGCGCGATACCGGTTACCATTTCGAGATCGGTGGTGGATCGGTCGGACGCAGCGATCAGTTCTACAACGTTGAGCTGGGTCGATACGGGCTCTTCAGTCTGCGCGGCGGATTCGATTCACTCGAACATCAATCGATGGACGATGCGCGGGTCCTTTTCGATGGGGTCGGCAGTGAGTCCCTCACGCTCCCGGCTCCACTCGTCCCCGGATTGAACACGCAAAGCGATGTCATCGCCGCCCTCGATACGATTGGTCGCACGCGGCTGTCTCAAAAGCGCGAGGAAACTGAGGTCGAGCTTCGACTCGCGATCCATCCTCGCCTTACCCTGATCGCCGATTACCAACTTCGGGAAAGGGAGGGCGAGAGGCCCTTTGGCGGAACGCTGGGAGTGACCTTCTCGAGCGAGAATGCCGGTAGCGTCGCGGAGACCATTGCCCCCGAGGAATCGAACACCCACAATTTCTCCGCGGCGTTGCAGTACGCAGCCCGAAATCTACAAGCCAATCTTCGATATCGAGGCTCGATCTACGACAATCAGAACACATCCCTCGCCTGGGAGAATCCGTTCTCGGCCTTCGAGGTCGGCGGGACCGCATTTCAGGGCGTGCCACGCGGACGCGCAGCCCTCGCGCCGGATAACCAGCTCCATCAGATCACGTCGGATCTTGGTCTCGATTTGCCCCTCAACGGCCGATTCACGACACACGTTGGATGGACGCGCATGCGCCAGAATCAGCGATTGCTGCCCGCCACGATCAACACCGACATAACAGATTTTGGTTCTCTTTCGCGTAGCAAGGCCGACGCCCAGGTGGATCAGCTTCTCGTCCAGTCCAAAATCCGAGTGAGGCCAATCTCCGCAGTCGGTCTAGACTTCGGATT
>JAQBEG010000466.1:0-3838 GCA_032123985.1 Deltaproteobacteria bacterium | reverse complement strand
CGGTTTTGACGGGGTCGGCGCGATTCGAGCGACAGTTTGCGATTTTCGGGTGAGGCTGTCGACGAGACGGCGTTGGATATCATGCATCCGCAGCGAAACCCAACCGACCAGAGGTGAATCCGATGAGCGAAGAAGTCGTTCTGTATGAGGAACGAGGCAGCGTGGCCATCGTCACGCTCAACCGACCCGACAAGATGAATACATTGACAGAGGGGGTCGTGCAGGGCGTGGCGGATGCGATCGATCGTGCGACGGCCTCTCGTCCCGTTCGCTCGATCGTTCTCCGTGGTGCCGGACGCGCGCTGACTGGCGGATACGATCTGAATCCAGGCGGCGGAGCGGATATGGAAGGGGGCTGGGGAAGCCCTTTCGATGCGCCGGGTCCTAAACCGCGCGAGGGGGCCTGGGATCCCGTTCGCGATCTCCAGTTCATGGGAAATAACGTCAAGCGATTCATGAAGATCTGGGAATGTCCGAAGCCCGTGCTCGGGCAGATCCATGGCTGGGCGATCGGTGGCGCAACGGATTTGATTCTCTGCTGCGATCTCCTCTACATGGCAGACGATGCCTATATTGGCTACGCGCCCTCGCGAATCTTTGGGACGCCGACCACGATGATGTGGGTGTATCGCCTGGGTCTCGAACATGCGAAGCAATTCTTGCTGAGTGGCGACGCGATCGACGCGGCAACGGCGCATCGAATCGGGCTCGTGTCACAGGTTTGTGCGCCGGACGAGATCGAGGAGCGAATCGAAGCGCACGCGCGCCGGCTCGAAAACATTCCGGCAAATCAACTCGCGCTCAACAAGCTGCTCATCAATCAGGCCTTCGAGAACATGGGGCTACGAACGACGCAGCTACTTGGAACGCTCTTCGATGGCGTTACGCGGCATACGGAGGAGGCCTATCAATGGGCGGAGAGTTTCTCCGAAAAAGGATTTCGGAACGTGATTGCCGAGCGCGATGCGCCCTTTGGCGATTACGGAGAACGGAAACGTCCAAAGTCTGATTGATCAGAAAGGCTCGGGCGGGCCGCCGATCGAGAAATCGGAGGTCAGATGATCTCGTTCGATCGGAGCGTCCGGATCTCCGCGTCGTCGAATCCAAACTGACGCAATATGTCGTCGGAATGCTCACCCGCCTCGGGTGCCGGTCGTCGGATCTCATCGGGCACGCCTTCGAGAGATGTGGCGTTGCGTACGATCTCGATGGGGCCGACGGTCGGATGGGTGATAGGCGTCGCGATGCGAAGATGCTTCACCTGGGGATCGGCAAAGGCTTCTGCGATGTCATTGACGGGGCCGGCGGGCACTCCTGCGGTGTTCAAGATCTCGACCCATTCCAGAGTCGTTCGTGCCTGCAACGCGTTGCTGATCTCCAGATTGAGTGCTTCCCGATTTCGCGCCCGATCCTTGGATTTCGCGAATCGCACATCGTGTGGAAGGTCACTTCGTCCAATTGTTTCACAAAACGTAATCCAGAGTCGGCCCCAGGGAGCCGCAATGTTCAAGTAGCCATCCTGGGTTTCGTACATGCCCATCGGTCCGAGGGTGGGGTGGTGGTTGCCGGCCTGGCCCGGCGTCTCCCGAGCGACCGTCCAGCGCGCGGCCTGGAAATCGAGCATGCCGATCATCGACTCGAGCAGTGAAGTGTGGACATAACGTCCTCGCCCGGTCGTTTTTCGCTCGTGGAGCGCGACCAGAATACCGACGGCGAGTTGTAGGCCCGCCGTCACGTCCGAGATCGCAACGCCCGCCCGAACGGGTCCCTGGCCCGGCAATCCAGTTACGCTCATCATGCCAGCGAGGCCTTGAGCGATCTGATCGACGCCGCCGCGTTCCGCATAGGGCCCGTCTTGCCCGAAACCCGAAATCGACGCCATGATGATCCGTGGATTGATCGCGGAGACCGTCTGCCAGTCGAAACCGAGACGATGCTTGACGGGCGGTCGCATGTTTTCGACCAATATATCCGCATGTCCAACAAGCCTATGTAGGAGGGCTCGCCCCTCTTCCCGTTTGAGGTCGAGCGACAGGCTTCGTTTGTTGCGGTGGAGGTTCAGATAGTCGGGCGTATGGTGCCCATCGTCGCTTGCTTCGGCAGGTCGAGGCTCGATTCGAATCACGTCGGCCCCCCAATCTGCGAGCTGCCGCACGGCCGTCGGACCGGCACGTGCGATCGTGAGATCGAGGACGACGAGATCTGCGAGTGGCAAGGGAACGATCTTCAAGCGGGTCTCCTCGATGATGAGCGAGCTGGCGCGAGGGGGGTATCGTATCTCGCAGCGGCCAATCTTTCAGGTCGCCCCGAAGAAGGAGTATCCCATGGCCGGTCGATTCGCGGCGATGCTTGTCCTGTCATTTTCTCTTGCGTGCGGACCGACTCTTCTGCTCCCAGGAGGAGAGCTCAACGGCGCGCCGTCCGCGCCCCCGACCGATTGGGGATGGACGCAGGACGTCGACACGATTCAACTCGAGACGCGTCCCGAGGATCCATACTCGGTCAATATCTGGGCGGTGGGAATCGATGACAAGCTTTATGTGCACGCCGGTGCGAACCGCTCCAACTGGGTCGAGAACATGGAGGCCGATCCGTCCGTGCGTGTCTTGATCGACGACAGAATCTATGAACTCACCGCAGATCGAGTCGAGGATCAGGCAGAGTTCGATGCATTCTCGGATGCCTACGAGAATAAGTATGGCTCGCGCCCTCGCAACGAAAACGTAAATGAAGCCTATCTCTTTCAATTGCGGGCCAGCTGACATCGACCGGTTGCGGAACAGACAACCACTCTCCTGGAGGATCGGTCGATGAAGATCGGCTTGTGCTTCCCCTATACGGACGAAGATCTTTCTCGAGAGGTCATGCTCGAATGGTTTCGGCGTGTCGACGAGGGACCCTTCTCGACGATTTCCTGTGGCGAGCGGATGGTTGGTTCAAGCGTCGACATGATGGCGACGCTCGCGGCCGCAGCGGCCATCACCGAACGGGTTCGGATCGTTCCCACGCTCTATGTGCTGCCGATGCATCCTGCGATCAAGGTTGCGAAACACGCTGCCACGCTCGATCTGATCTCTGGCGGTCGGACGACGATTGCGGTCGGCGTCGGTGGACGAGTCCACGATTACATGTGCATGGAAAAGGAGCCACTTCGTCGCCATGCGAGAATGGACGAGCAGGTCGCGCAGATTCGCAGGATCTGGGCCGGAGAGATTCCTTTCGAGGGCGCCGAACCTGTCGGACCACGACTCGTCCAGCCGGGCGGTCCTCCGATTCTGGCCGGCGTGATGGGGCCCAAGGCGATCGCTCGCGCGGCGCATTGGGCGGACGGGATCTATTCCTGGTCTGGAAACGGGGTTGCGAAGGAGATGGAACAGCAACAATCGAGAGTGACCTCCGCCTGGGAGGATGCGGGTCGCGAGAAGCCGCCCCAGCGAGTCGCGGGCTTCTGGTATTGCCTTGCTCCGAACGCCGATGAGAAACTCAAGGCATACGTCTACAAGTACATCAAGGTGATGGGCGAAGGACCGGCCAGGGCGATGGCGAAGAGGGTCGACCGCTCCTCGCAGGATGCGGTTCGCGCTTCGCTCGATGCATTCGAGGAACTCGGTGTCGAAGAATGCTGGCTGAGTTCAGCGACGGCAGAAAGCGCCGAGATCGACGGTCTTCTCGAAGTGATGGAGAAGCGTGGCTAGCCGCTCCGATGAGGTGCGGCGAGCCTTTTCGCTCATTTGTACTCGACGAGCTTACTCAGATTGAGACTCAGCAAATCAGCCAACTTGTTGATCAGCGCCGGCTTGGCATCCTTGCGCACGAGCATCAGAGCGCTGGTGCAGAT
>JAQBEG010000465.1:0-3653 GCA_032123985.1 Deltaproteobacteria bacterium | reverse complement strand
AGTATTCGTCGAGAAAGTGATGCTCGACTTCCCAGGCGTAGTCGAATCCCAGACGGTCGGCGAGGACCACCTGCTCGAGCGCCTCTTGAAAGAGTCTGTGTTCGTCGCCTTCATTCCATGGCTTGGGAAGCTGTAGTTCATAGAAAACACCAAATCTCATTGTTCATCTCCACGACTGGGTTGGTCGAGACTACGACGTTCGATCTCGCCTTGCATCCTTACGGTGTCGACGGAGAGGAGTTCGTCCCGTTTACTCTCGCCCAGAGTCCCGATCGGATCTTGCATCATGTTGCCCATATCGAATGGTATCCATTTTTCAGGAGTGACATCGAGGGCGGCGCGAAGCGTTGAATCGAGTGACTCGTAGAACGCGGCCTGGGCTCTCTCAACGAACCATGTTCCTGCAGCTCACTCTGATTGAGTTCCTCGGACATGCGTTCGTCAGATCTTCTCACGAGTCGAGCCGATGTATCTGAAACACGCGACGCGGACGCTACCAAAGTGACGATTCATGACCCTTCGGTAGCCGGCACTTTCCGCACGTTCGATCAGCCAGGGCATGACGTCGGCCCCATTGCCCGTCCATTCGATCACCGCGAAGCGCTTGTCCTCTCGAAGAATCGGCTCCACGATTTCGTCTCCGATGTGTTGATCTCGGGGATGTTCTTCGCGCGGAAGGCGAAGTCTCCGAGGAAGCGTTACGACATGTCCGTCGAGTGGGTAGTACGCGGTTGGCGCTGTGAGATAATCGGCGAGTGCCGGGTCGCGCAGCCAGCTTTCGTCCTGCGATTCGATCAGACCGCTGGCTAGAAGAACGGGAACAGCATCGTCGTGGGCGACGAATTGATTGACTGCGAGGACTGCGCCGCGGAAATCGTCCACCGGTCGGGCGTAGCTGACGAAGCAGGTCACAGAGATCACAATCATCGCTACGCCACGCGCGACACCCGAATCGATTCGCCGTATTGCGACGGCATACAACAAGCATACGGCGGGAATCGATGTGATCAGATAGCGATCGAGAAAGATCGAGGCGCCCGTGAGAATCGAAACGAAGTACAGGACCAGTAGAGGAGTGAAGGACCAGACCGCCAGGAGCGTGCCGACCTCTCGTTCGATCGTGGGAGCTGGCTTCGTCGTCTTCGCCTCAGCGCCAGCGGAATCCTTGGGTTCAGCGGACCCGTTGCGCGCTAGTCCGTCGATGCACAATCCGGCCAGCAATCCGGAAACCGCAGGTGTCCATACAAAGGCTGCAAAAAGACTCCTGAGGTCCGGCGTCGGAGCGAACGAGTACGAGCCGCGATTCGCCAGGAGAGTGAGCGCGGCGGGAATCGAAAGAATGGCACCCAAGGTGAGAAGGGCTCCGATGAGCGCGAGTTGATCGAGTCTGACGCGAGCAGTTTGCGACCTGATCAAGCCGTAGAGAATGAATGCGGGGTAGGTGAGGGCGAACAATACGTGGAAGTGGGGAATCGCCCCAGCGAGCAAGCCAACGCACCATGCGTCTCGCCATCGTCCGTTGTCGAGCCAAGAAATCACGCTCAGCGCCAGGACAATGAGTAGGGCTGTGCCCAGCGTATACGGACGTGCGTCGACCGACTCCTTGAGAACGATTGGAGTCGCGGCAAACACGACGGCGGCAAGAAGCCCGATCTCGCGATCGCCTGTTAGTCGGGTTCCAAGTCTGGCGAGGGCAGCGCATGCCACGAGCACCGCGAGCAGGGAGGGAAGCCGCAAGGCCGTCTCACTGGTTCCCGAGGCCTGCGTCCAGAGCCAGATCATGATGTAGTAGGCGGGCTGAGACTGGAAATGAACACTCCGCGTGACAGCCTCCCACAACCCATCCTTCACGACCCAGAAAGTGAGCGTCTCATCGAGCCAGAGTGAGTGGGCGAGATGAGGCACCCAAGCCAACGCAGCTACGGAAAGTATCAACGTGGTGGCGACCGTCGTCTTGATGCTTCCGCTCGGGATCCCCTTCATGAAGAGATTGAGTCGGGCGAAGGGCTTGTCCACTGACAAATACTCGCACCTGCCTCTCGTCGTCGCCAGATAGAACGCGCCCGCCGTGGCCACTCGAGCTGAGAGTGCTGCGGATCAGGAATGCTCGCTAATGCGAAAACGTAGGGCCGGCTACTCGGGTGCCGGCTTGCACCTGGTGCTCACTGATCGAGATGCGCGCCTGCTCTCCAGAGGAGCTGACGAGGTATGTGGGAGCCGGCCGAACGGCTTCGGGAGATTCTTGGTTTGCGTAGGGAAGTCTGAGGCGATAGTTCTGGTCGGCGTCTGCGATGGCCGACGCTTTGAAGAGGGTGCGCTCGCCCAGGTTGCTGACGAGCGAGAGGCTGGCCGTGACGCGCTCTCCGGTGGGGGCATGTCCTACGACTACTGCACCCTTGACGAACTCGAAGACCTTGAACCTCGGTTGGGCGGACGTCTCGGTCAAAGTCGATTCGTAGAGCAGACGGAATCTTCCCATCGCAGAGCCGTTTCCCAGATAGAGTTGTCTCTCCAGGAGGCGCCATTCGGAATCGGGACCGATAACGAGATAGCGGACGCGCAAATCTTCGAGCAGTGCCGCAGCTTCCTGCGGACTGGAACTGAAGACCTGGCGGCCGCGGGCGAAGTTCACGACGCCCACGTCATCTCCGAAGTTGCCGAGTACTGTTGGGCGCCGCGCCAGATATTTGATCATGTGCCCATGATCCCAGCTTGCCAGGACCCCGTATTCGGGTTCTCGAGTCGGGTCGAACAGGCCCGACGTCTCCGGGGTATGTTCGCGCAGCCACTCGGCCGCCTGGTGCAGCACGAGTCTCTTGATCTCGTAGGGCTGGAGCTGAACGGGTTCGCCCTGCAGGACTCGGAGCTGGTTGCCCAGTGCGGGAGAGTAGGCGCGCAGCGTCGGCCACAGAAGCCAGAGAGCGAGAACCGTGAGCATTGCGCCCACGAATTGCCGCGGCCGCCTTGCAGCGAAGCGCTCGGTCAGGGTCCTGTAGGCCCAGACGCAACCCCACCCTGTCGTGAGGGCGAGGGCGACGGAAAATGTATTGAAGAAACGCTTCTGCAGGAGTGTGATTGCACACAACGTCACGGACCAGCCGACGAACAGGAGCAGGGCTGCGCGGTCGGAGCGTTTACGCGTGCTCCAGGCGAGCGCGAGGACGGCGAGCGGGAAGAGATACACGAATCTCGAGAGGCGGAGTTCGGCGATCTCTACACCCAGTCGATCCTTTACCAGGAACAGGGGGCGCGATTCCGTCACCATGCTCTGGAAGTCGTCCGCCTGACCCAACCATTGCCAGGCGTCCGATGCCGCTTGAAGGAGTTCAGGGAAGATCAACGGGCTCGCCCCGAGCGCCAGCGCTCCGAGGGCGACGGCCTGGATTGCCCTAGCGCCGCGAGTCCTGCTCGCATTCGCTAGTCGCGGAAGTTGCCAGAGAAGTGTGCAAGCCAGACCGTAGATCGCGAGCACGCCGAAAAACCACGGCTGAAACCGCGACAGCACCACGGAGCTGAACTCACTCCACTGAGGCCAGTCGTTGAACGCAGAGAAGGGTAGAACGATTGCGAAGGCGAGGGTGTTCGCGAAGGCCAACACGCGAGCGACCGTCCATGCCTCCTCTCGGCTGCCACGCGTCAGGAGCAAGAGCAAC
>JAQBEG010000464.1:0-9581 GCA_032123985.1 Deltaproteobacteria bacterium | reverse complement strand
CGTGGTGCTCGAGGCGCTCACGAATCTCGACAACGTGGGTCTTATTTTTCGAAATACCATGGCGCTGGGTGCGCGTGCGGTGCTGCTGTGCCCACGATCGTGCGATCCGCTCTACCGCAAAGCAATCAGGACCTCGATGGGCGGTTCACTTTGTGTACCGTTTGCACGCGCCCGTGACTTCCCCGAAATGCTCTCGGGGTTACGTGATTTGGGCTATGAGATTCTGGCTCTCGATCCATCCGATGCGAGCATCGACATTCAGTCTGTGGATGCGTCTGGACTCGGTCCGACTGCGCTGCTATTCGGGACCGAGGGGCCGGGCTTGTCGGCTTCCGCGCTGGCGGGAGCCGACCGCTGTGTGCGAATCGGGATGGAAGCAGGCGTCGATTCGCTGAACGTCTCGGTGGCCGCCGGGATTGCGCTCTCCTTGCTACGAAACGTGGGTACGGGAGAAGACGCATGAAGGACGGATCGATTCTTGTATTGAAGACCGGTGAAGCGCCGCCGCCGGTGAAGCGCCGCTACGGGGACTTCGAGGATTGGATCGCGCGTGGGCTCGGGCGGCCGCTCGAATCGCTCGAAGTGGCCTCCGTGTATATGGGCGCGCCTCTACCGTCGGTGGATTCGATTCAAAGCGTGATCATCACGGGCTCGCCGGCGATGCTGAGCGATCGGCCGGATTGGAGCGAGGTGTCGGCGCGCTGGGTGGCGAAGATCGTGGAGGAGGACAGCCTGCCCGTGTTGGGTCTTTGTTATGGCCATCAACTCCTGGCTCACGGATTGGGCGGAGAGGTCGGCCCCAACCCGCAGGGTCGCGAGATGGGTACGGTCGACGTGAACTTTCACGGAGAAGGGAAGACGGTCGAAGACGGGCTGAATGGGCTCGGACCGCTCTTCGAGAAGGGCGTCTTTCCCGCGCATATGTCCCACGTCGAATCCGTCTTGCGGCTGCCAGAGGGTGCTCGGATCGTTGCGCACACCGCATTCGACCCGCACAGCGTCATCGCATTCGGTCCACGCCAATGGGGCGTCCAGTTCCATCCTGAATTCGATTGCGAGATCATGCAGGGTTATGTCGATGCGCGGCGCGAGATGCTGGTGAGTGAGGGGTTGGATCCCGACGCGATGATCGCCGACGTGACCGAGACATCGGCCATCTCGGCAGTGCTCTCCCGTTTCGCCGACTGGAGCGAACTCTCCTAGCGCCCCACCGTGGATCCCGGTCGGTCGAGCGAATCAATGCGAACGAGTTCGCGTTATTGGATCTCCTCATCAGATCGCCTGCCGGGCCGTTCACGTGTCCCTGCGGGGGTTTTGGGCGATACGAGCAGATTCGACGGGCGTGACTACGGACTTCGTCGACCTGAACGGCGGCTTTGCTGGTGGATGCTCAGGCTTCCGGAACGTCGTGCTCCAAAGCATCGATGAGCATCGTCCGGACTCGGTCGGCCATCTCTTTCGTGCTGCAAGCGGCGATTTCCTCGGCGGGAATTGGATCGAGAATTTCGATCGAGATGGCGTGGCGACCCCGCAGCATAAAGCCGCGCTTGGGGAGTGCCTCGGCGGTGCCCCGGAGAACGATGGGCTGGATGGGCACGTGATTTCGTTCGGCGATCTGGAAGGCGCCCGGCTTCCATGCACGCATTGTCCCGGTCGATGAACGTGTGCCCTCCGGAAACATCATGATCGAATTTCCCCCCCGAATGGTGCGATCACAATGACGCATCATCGCTCGGATGCTCGCTCCGTCGCCGCGGCGAAGGGGGATGTAGTCGCAGAGAGTCATGTTCCATCCGACAAGGGGAACACGAAAATTCTCCTGCTTCGAGACCCATCTGAAATGGCTGTGCAATCGAAAGAGCACGAGAATGTCGACGAGCGAGCGATGGTTGGCAACGATGACAGCGGGCCCCGCTTCGTAGAGGCGCTCGCGCCCGATCACACGCACCTGCCAGGCCGGATTCAACCAGGTGTACAGGTTGGCCCAAAACGAAGTGAAGCGATGAAGGACCCAACGCCGATCGTCGAACCACACGGTCACCAGAAAGAGCAGCAAGCTGATCGGAAAGAGCAGGATCGAGGAGACCAGCATGAAGCCCCAAAAGAGCAGCGAGCCCAGCATTCGCATTACGATCTACTCTCCGACCCGCGACATGCACTGACGAACGCTCGGAAGAGTCGAATGCTCGAATCGTCAGCCATCTTTTCCGGGTGCCACTGCACGCCGAGTTCCCAGACGTCCGTCGCATCCTCCGTTCGCTCGATCGCCTCGATCACGCCGTCCGGACTGAACGCGACGGCGCGATGCATCGAGCCCACATGACGTACCGCTTGCTGGTGCAGGCTGTTTACTTGACACGTCTCGCTGCCAAGGATGGACGCCAATCGACTCGTTGATTCGATCCGAATGGGATGTCGGCTCTCGGGCGGGAGTTTGTGGCAGTCCAGCTTTCGGTCCTGACTCGCCAGGTACGCGTCGAGGATTCCGTCTCGCATTCGCGCCATCAATTGCATGCCATAGCAGATGCCCAGGACCGGAATCGCACGCTGGCTCGCGGCTTCATAGAGCGCTTCGTCGAAGGCGAGTTGGTCGGACGAGACAAGGTCGAGCACGGCGTCATCGGGCAGTTCTGTTTCGGCGGGGAAGTCGTCCCCGCCCGGAATCAGCAGTCCATCGATCGAATCGACGAGTGCGGCCGGATCGCTTTGGATCGGGAGCTGGACCGCGAGACCGCCGGCACGGTCGATCGCGTCTGCGTAGCATCGATCGATGTAGTGGTACGCGCGGCCTTCCCGCCAGCGGCCCCGGTCGTCGAGCGTGAGTGGAATTCCGATCTGCGGTCGGTGCATGGCGCGAGCATAGCCATCTGAGGCATGCTGGCTGAATGGCGCAAGCGGTAATCGCAGGATGCGGATATGTGGGCAACGAGCTTGCTCGAATGCTGATCGATGAGGGCCACGAGGTCTTCGGAATTCGACGAGACATCGGAAAACTCCTGCCGGGTGTGCGTGGGATCGAAGGCAATGTCGCGCAGCCCAAGTCGCTCGGCCCGGCCCCGAAGCGCGTCGAATACGCGGTGTACGCAGTCGGAGCGGACGAGAGCTCCGAACAGGCGTATCGCCGGGCCTATCTCGATGGTCTTGCGGGATTTCTGGAGTGGCTCGCCGACGAAGGACAGCGACCACGGCGACTCGTAATGGTTTCCAGCACATCGGTTTACGGCCAGCGTCGTGGGGAGCACATCGATGAGGACTCGCCCACTCACCCAACCCAGTTCCGCGGGGAGACGCTGCTCGCTTCAGAGCGGCTGGCTGCGGCCAGCGGACTTTCGACGGTCGTCGTTCGACTTGGCGGGATCTATGGGCCGGGCCGCGAGGGTCTGATCGATCGTGCCCGAGATGGGCAGCTCGAGACGCGGGCGAAAAAACACTTCACGAATAGAATCCATCGCGACGATGCGGCCGGTCTGCTTCGCTTTCTGCTCTTTCACGCGTCGCCCGAATCGCTCTATCTCGGTGTCGATGACGAGCCTGCCGAAGAGGCCGAGCTCTATTTGTGGCTTTCCAAGGAGTTAGGTGTTGATGCTCCCACGGAAGAAGAAGAGGGCGTGGAAGGGAATCGGCGGCGCTCGACCGGCAGCAAGCGATGCAGCAATCGCCGCATCCGAGAGAGTGGTTATTCATTTCGCTACCCGACCTATCGCGAGGGTTATGCGGAGTTGATTCGCGCGCGGCGGCTCGGCTGATGTCCGGACGGCTTCCACCTCCTTCGCCAGCTTCCGCTCCGCTTGCTCCAGAGACGCGCGCGATGCCTGGCGCGGTCTACTCCCCCTTTGTGGATCGATTGGCTGACCATCCGGGTCCGATCTATCCACTGCATGTCGGCGATACCTGGCGCGACCCCTTCGTTGGCGCCCGGTCCGAGGATATTCGCTCCGCCGATCATCCGAGATTGCACGCCTACGGAAATACACGCGGCGTGCCCGCGTTGATCGAGCGGATCTGCCAGAAACTTCGAACACGCAACGATCTGGCTCACACACCCGAGGAGATCCTCGTTACGGCCGGCGCAACCGGCGGTCTCGCGACCCTCGCGGGTGCCGTGCTTTCGCCCGGTGACGAGATTTTGATCCTGGCTCCTTTCTGGCCGTTGATTCGCGGGATCGCGCAGAGTTTTCGAGCGACACCCGTCGAAGTGCCCTTCTACGACAGAGTTGCCACCCTCGACGAAGCGATCCGTGCGGTCGAGGCCAGGGTCACGAGTCGCAGTCGTGCGCTCTATGTCTCGACGCCCTCGAATCCGACGGGACGGGTCATCCCGGGCGAATGGCTGGAGGCCTTCGCCGAGATTGCCCGACGCCACAACCTTTGGGTCTTCTCGGACGAAGTCTACGAGGACTACGTCTACGCAGGGAAGCACGTCTCCATGGGACGCTTCGCGCCGGAGCGCACCGTTTCGGTCTATTCGTTTTCGAAGAGCTATGCGATGGCCGGCCAACGCGTCGGCTACCTGGCCGGGCCCGAGTCGATAGTTTCCGAAGCGCGAAAAATCGCAACGCATATCTATTACCACGCGCCGATCATTGGTCAGCAAACCGCGCTGGCCGCAATCGACGACGGTGCCGCGTGGATCGAGTCTGCCCGTAGCGAATACCGCGCTTCCGGTGCAAGCGTTGCTGAAAGACTCGGCGTCCCTTCGCCTGACGGCGGGACATTTCTCTTTCTCGACGTACACGATCGGCTCGACGACCGCGGTCTTCACGGCTTGCTCGAAGACTGCTTCGAGCAGGGCGTGCTTGTGGCCCCCGGAGTCTCATGCGGCGAGGATTACGCGGATTGGATTCGAGTCAGCTACACCGCAGTACCGCCGGACGACGTTCTGGAAGCCGCGCGTCGACTGGCGGTCGTACTCAATCGGGCGTAGCTCGCGCCAGCATTCCCCTCAACTCTCCCGATGAACTCTATCGATACGAAGGAACGATGCGATGCCGCGAATCTTGATTGCATTGACCGCGTTGCTGGCGACCGCCGCTTGTTCCGGATCACCGGGAGCACTCGCGCCCTGCGATTCGCGGTCTGCGGATCGGCCGATCTGCAACCTGACCAATCCCGAGGACCTCGGATTCGTTCCCGACCGGACCTGGATCATCGTCAGTGAGATGGCGCCCAACGAAGGGGCCGCCGACGATCTTCCGCCCGAGCCGGGAAGGCTAACGGCCATTCGTCTGCTGGATCTCGAGTCCCGTTCTCTCTATCCGGTGCCGATCGATGAAGCGGGCGAAGCGAGCGTAACGCCGGGATGGGGCGACGAGGCTTGCTCGGGCCCACCGAATTCGAGCGTCTTCAAGCCCCACGGAATCGATGTCGGCGAAGGCCCCGGCGGCACACCTGCGCTGGCGGTCGTGAATCACGGTGGCCGTGAGGCAGTCGAATTTTTCGAGATCGTCGCGGGCCGGGCGCCATCGGTCGAGTGGCGTGGCTGTGTTCCGATGCCGGATGGCATCATGATCAATGATGTTGCATTCCTTCCGGGCGGCGGATTCGTCGTTACGAATTTCATGCCTTCCTTTGATGGCGTTGGGCCCAAGGTGATCTGGTCGATGTTGAAGGTCAGCATGGGCGCTGACACGGGTTCGGTGCTCAAGTGGGAGCCGGGGGGCGCGCTGACCGAAATCGAAAATAGCCAGGGGAGCGCTCCGAATGGCGTCGAGGCATCGGCCGACGGGACCGAGATCTTCGTTGCGGAATGGGGAGGGCACAGCGTTTATCGGCTCCGGATCGACGAAGAGGGAACGCCGCGGCGTGACGAGGTCGCGGTCGACCACAATCCGGATAATCTGAGCTGGACACGCGATGGTCAGCTCCTGGTCGCCGGCCAGGAAGGCGGGGTCATGGCGTCACTCGGATGCGGTTCGATTCGCGAGGCGGGCTGCGACCTGGGCTACTCCGTCTATCGCATCGGTCCGGTCGGGCTCGAAGCGACGAAAATCGTCGAGGGCCGGGGGGCTGCGAGCATCGCTCTCGAGGTCGGTGATGAGATCTTCGTCGGCGCTTTCGTGGGTGATCAGATCATGCGTGTTCCGCGCCCCGACTGATCGCCGCAACACTCGGGATGACAGCGCGGCGATCGAGTATGCTCGGATCTCGGCCTCATGGTTCCCGTGAGCACCAACCAGAGCATCCAATGCCGAGGATTTCGTGATGTCCATCGATCTCGTGATCAATGCTCCAAAGACGCCCGCACGGCTCGCCAGCATCGAGTCAATGAAGCTCGCGATGGCCGGCGATGCGGAAGGTTGGCTCGATCTCTTCGCGGAAGATGCCGTCCTCCAGGACCCTTATGGGCCTTCTCCAATGGATCCGACGGGTCGAGGCCGGGTTGGCAAGAAGGAGATCGCAGAGTTCTGCGCGGTCTTAATCAAACCCGACACCATCCGCTTCCAGATCCGGCAGACCGTTACGTCCGGTCACGCCGTCGTGAATGTTGGAACGATCTATGTCAAATGGCCGGATGGAAGGGTTGGCTGGAACGAGGTCGTGAATGTCTATGAGGTCAACGAAGTGGGAAAGATCACGCTGCTCCGCGCCTATTGGGACTTCGACGCGAACCTGAAGACTGCGTTCTAGGCGGGCGCTTGCTCTTCGTCGAACGAAGCAATCGGACGGAGAGGCTCATCGAGGGCCTCGCGCAGAGATTGATGGCGCCCGGCCGTGATCCGCTGGCGCCGGGCGTCGTGGTCGTCCAGGGCCCGGGCATGGAGCGATGGATCGCACAGTCCATTGCGCGCGACTACGGCGTTTGTGCCAATACGACCTTCCCCTTCCCCAGGGATTTTCTAGAGCGAGTGTTTCACGCGATTCCTGACGAGTTGCTGTCGAAGTCGAACCCGGCCTGGGAAGTTCGGAACCTGACTTGGCATATCGCGCAGCGTCTGGCAGTGACGCGCGGCGATCCGGATTTCGCACCGCTCGACCGCCATCTCAATGCGGTGGATGGCGATTGGCGTCTCGTTCAGCTCGCGCATCGGATTGCGAACCTGCTGGATCAGTACATCACGTTCCGGCCTGACTGGATCTCGACGTGGACGGGTGCAGTTGCACTTCCCAATGGAAGAGATGAAAGGTGGCAGGCTCGGCTCTTCCGCGAAGTTCACGCAGAGCGCGGTGGCGGTCATGTCGCGGATCGTGCACGTGCGTTCCAGGAATGTGTCGCGTCAGGAGGCAGACAATCGCTCGAAGCCGGACTGAGACTGGAATTCCCGGACGCCATCGAAATTTTTGCGATTTCAGCGTTACCGCCGCTCTACCTCGCGGTCATCAACGACCTCGCTCGCATTCGCGACGTGCATCTTTCCGTGCTCAGCCCCTCCCGGCATTACTGGGCGGATCTCTGGCGAGAGGTGAGGGACGAGCAGGCGAGTCCGACGGGTGCGGTCGCAGTAGAGGTCGGAGGCCTCTTTGCTGCGGGTGCCACGACACCTGCTGCGGCGCTCCTTGCGGGACTCGGGCGTCTCGGGAGTGATTTTCAGCGCAATCTCGAGGAACACCCCGAGATTCAAGAGGGCAACGCCGATCTATTCGAGTCGCCTTGCCCAGTGGGGGAGTCGGGGAGTCTTCTCGAACGACTGCAGACTCGACTGCTCGAACTCGACGACGAAGAGACAAACGTGGATGTGGTCGCAAAAACTGGGGTTAGCGTCGTCGCGCGAGACGATGACTCGATTCGGGTCCATATTTGTCATGGGGCGCGGCGGGAACTCGAGGTCGTCGAGGCGATTCTGCGCGAGGCCTTCGAGCGCGACGAAACGTTGACGCCCGAAGACGTGATCGTCATGGCGCCCAAGATCGACGAGATCGCTCCGGACATCGAGGCGGTCTTTGGTGTATCGCGTGACGATCCACGCGGGATCCCGTTCCGAATCGCCGATCGGGGCGCGTTTCGAAGATCACCGGTGGCAGAAGCGTTTCGGAGCCTGCTGGAATTACTTGGTGGACGGGGCGCGCGAAGCGAAGTGCTCGACTGGCTGGCACGCGAGCCTGTACGGGCGCGCTTCGGACTGGATGAGGGCGGGGTCGAGCGACTGACGGAGTGGGCAGAGAGGGCTGGGATTCGTTTCGGGCTCGATGAAGCGCATCGCGAAGCGCTCGGTTTGTCACGCGAGCGATCGCATAGCTGGAGTGGAGGAATCGACAGGCTGGCTCTCGCGCACGCTGTCGGTGCGAGCGACGAAGTCTATGCAGGGTCTTCGCCGGCAGCGCTGGACGCACTCGGTGATCCAGAATTGTTGGGCGCTGTCGGAGACATCGAATCGATTCTCTCCGATGCAATTCGAACGATTGCGATGCCGCGGAGCGTGACGGCGTGGTGTTCGTGGTTCCGCTTGCTGCTCGAACGGACGCTTTCGAAGACCGGCGCGAACGCACACGAACACTTGACGATCCGCGAGATTCTATTCGACCTGGCAAAGTCATCGACGGAGGGCGGATTCGAGCGAGCGATTCCCTTCGAGGCAATCCGCGAGCGCGTCGCCGATGCGATCGAATCGACTCCCGGTGCACAAGCGTTTCTCGCGGGCGGCGTCACGTTCTGCGAACTCATTCCACTTCGCGCGATTCCTTTTCGGGTGATCGCGATCCTTGGCATGGGCGATGACGCGTTTCCTCGCGGTGGGCCGGCTCCCGGTTTCGATCTGATGGCGCAGGCTCCTCGCTCGGGCGATCGCACGACTCGAAACGATGATCGCTACCTCTTTCTGGAGGCGCTGCTCTCCGCGCGTGACCAATTGATCGTGACCGTCCCCGGATACGATATGCGCGACGGAAGCAGGCTGCCGCCTTCGGTGGTGATCTCGGATCTCGTTGAAACACTCGACAGTCTCTTCGTCCTCGATCCAGACGCGGGTCGTGGCATTTCTCTTCGGGATTGGCTCTTCGTGTCCCATCCTTTGCAGGCGTCGAGTCCGCGCTATTTCGAAGAGCCCGGGGATTCGCGCCTGCTCGGGCGCGATCGAGAGGCCTTTGCGGGTGCGGTCGCGCGCCGCACTTCGAGTGATTCGGGTGGCGGCGTGCGAAGGCGCTTCCTGGCGGAGCGCGCGGCCGAGTCTGATCAGGCTTCCGTGCCAAACACGACACGTCCCACGCTCACTCTCGATGCGTTGATCGAGCGTGTCCTTCGATCGACTCGTTCTTTCTCGCGTGATCGGCTGCAGATTCGCTTGCCACGGCCGGAGAGTGCCACCGGTGATCTCGATCCTGTCGAACTCGACCCGCTGCTTCAATATGGGCTCGGAACTGCATTGCTCGATCATCTTCGGGCCGGTGCAACTGCTGAAGAGGGGGCGCGGCGATTGATTGCGAATGCCTCCATGCCAGCCGGCTTGGCCGGTCGGCTTTCGGCGAATGCGCTGAGAGTCGAGGTCGAGGAAGTTGTGCGGGTCGGTTTGGCGCGATGTGCGGGCGATCGTTTGGACGACCTGGATTTCGAGTTGCCGCTCGAGGATGTCGAGAGCCTCGGTGGCTGCATCATCGTCGGTCGCCTCGACAAACTCTGGCCGGGCGGGCGAATCGAACTCGGCTTCTCG
>JAQBEG010000463.1:0-4200 GCA_032123985.1 Deltaproteobacteria bacterium | reverse complement strand
GAGGAAGGCGAAGAAGCTGAGAAGGCAGCCGCTAAGGGCGCGGACGAAGAGGATGATAAGGCCTAGGGCGGCAGCAAAGACAAATCGACGCCCGACGGGAATCAACCGAGCGGGTGGGGGACGCGGCGCGTGGAGCGTGTTCGCCAGCTCTGGGACCGACTTCGCGGCGCACACCAGGAGTCAGCGCGGCGGCCGACTCGACTTGTTGTCGGGCTTGGCAACCCGGGTCCGAAATACGCGGCGACGCGTCACAACGTCGGCTTCCGCGTCGTCGAAACTCTCGCGAGTCGGTTTGGCGGCGAATGGCGCGCCGACCGTTCTCTCGATGCGAGGGTTGCCCGGGTTGATATCGAGGGCGAGCACTGTGTGCTCGTTCAGCCCCAGACCTTCATGAATCGCTCCGGGGTGGCACTGCTGTCCGCTCTCGAACATTGGCCGGAACTCGATCCAAAGACAGATCTTCTCATCGTCTATGACGATATGGACCTTCCCACGGGTCGAATCCGCCTGCGCCCGAACGGTGGAGGCGGAGGCCACCGTGGAATCGGGGACATTCTCGCTGCGCTCGGTACGAAGGAGATTCCGCGCCTGCGATTTGGGGGTAGGGCACCCTGGCTCGTCGAGTGAGGCGATCGATTGGGTCCTCGACCGCTTCTCGCCGATGGATGAGTCGACGGTCCTGCCAGATGCACTCGGCCGAGCGGCTGATGCGATCGAGATGGCGATCCGGGAAGGCATTACGCCCGCGATGGGACAATTCAATGCGATTTCTTGATTGTCAGGTCAAGAATTGTACAAAATAGCCTGACAATACACCTTGATGGTTTAATGTCCGGCTGATAATTTTCTCGCCATGCAACCGGTTCCTTTACGTACCGGGCTTTCGATCGACTCCACGTTGGCCGAGCCCATCTACCAGCAGATCGCGACACAGCTGATTGGTGCCATCACACGCGGTGAGCGGGTGGCCGGCGAACGTTTGCCGGCGATTCGCACGCTCGCCAGCGAGCTCGGTCTACACCGTGACACCGTCGCGCTTGCCTATGAGCAGCTCGCCAACGCGGGCTGGGTCGAGTCGCGGGTCGGCGCGGGGACCTTCGTGAGCGCCTCGGGCGCTGCCGTCGCGACGACCAATGGGGGCGAGGCGACCGCTTCTTCCATGCATGGTCGTGACATCGAGATAGAGCTGGCCCTCACGCCGCAGGTCGAGCGATTGATCGCGTTGGACAACACCCGCCCACGTTATGCGACGGGCGATGACGTAGTCGCATTTCATCGACTCATTCCGGACCCACGCTTCTATCCGGTCGACGAATTTCGCGAGTGTATCGATGCTGCGATTCGGGAATCGGGTCCCGATCTGTTCTCGTACGCATCGCCAGAGGGCGACCCGCGACTTCGTCGCACGATGGTAGAGCGATTTCGAAGGCACGGCGTCGTTCGAAGCGCGGACGAACTCGTTCTGTGTCACGGCGCCAGTCAGGGTATTTCGCTCGCGCTTCGCCTCTTCGCTCAACCGGGCGATCAGGTTGCGGTCGAGGTCCCGACCTATGCAAATGTTCTTTCGGCATTCGCGGGACTTGGGATCGGCGCGGCTCCGGTCCCGATGGACGAACACGGGGCCGATCCGGAAGCGCTCGACCGCTTGCTGGCGAAGCCCGAAGTGAAGGCCTACTACACGATTCCGACCTTTCATAATCCGTTGGGGACGACGACGTCGCTCGAACGGCGTCGCCAGATTCTCGAAATCGCGACACGTCACCGTGTCCCCATTCTGGAAGATGCGTTCGAGTTGGATCTACGTTTTCGCGGGGAGGAGATTCCGCCGCTCGCAGCCCTCGACAAGTCCGACATCGTCGTACTGCTCTTTTCGTTCTCGAAGTCGCTATTTCCGGGGGTTCGAGTCGGATCGATTTCAGCACGCGGGCGTGCGCTCGAAGGATTGGTGACGCTCAAGCATGCGACCGACCTTTCCGATTCGCTTCTGCTCCAGGCGGGACTCACGCGTTTCGTCGAGGCGGGTGCCTACGATCGACACCTCACTCGGATTCGAAAGCTGCTTCGTTCCCGCCATCAGGCGATGGAAGAGGCGCTCGAGTCGACCATGCCGGAAGGGACGACCTGGACGCGCCCCGATGGGGGCTACCAGCTCTGGCTCGAACTGCCCTACGAGGTCGATACGCGGGATTTGCTCGCCGATGCGGCGCGGGCGGGTGTGCTCTTCTCGCCCGGCACGCTCTTCATGCCAGACGCGCGCCCATCACGGGCGATGAGACTGACCGTCGCGTGTGCCGACGAAGACGAAATTAGACGCGGCGTGGCGGCGCTGGGCGTAGTGGCGCGGGCGAGTCGTGCCGTCGAACCCGGGACCGGGCGGATCGCCGGGATGCATCTCTAGACATAGGCCTAATACGAGGAGGATTCACAATGTCCAATAACAAGAATGCGAACGGAAAAGGGACGGGTCGCCGCGGGGCGGAGGCCTTCGAGCTCAAGGTCGGGCTCGCGGAAATGATGAAGAACGGCGTGATCATGGATGTAACGGATGCTGAACAGGCAAAGATCGCCGAGGATTCGGGGGCCTGTGCCGTGATGGCGCTCGAGCGCGTGCCGTCGGATATTCGCCGTGACGGCGGTGTCGCACGAATGAGTTCCGTCGAGATGATCGAGCAGATTCAGAAGACGGTTTCGATCCCGGTGATGGCGAAGGTGAGAATTGGACACGTGCAGGAAGCACGTGTGTTGGAGGCGATGGGTGTCGACTTCATCGACGAGAGCGAGGTCCTGACGCCCGCGGATGACGAACATCACATCCTGAAGCACGACTATCGCGTGCCCTTCGTATGTGGTGCGCGAAACCTGGGCGAGGCGCTTCGGCGAATTGGCGAGGGCGCTGCGATGATCCGGACCAAGGGCGAGGCGGGTAGCGGCAATATCGTTGAGGCAGTGCGCCATCTGCGCAGTGTCATCGGCGAGATGCGTGCGATTCAGGCGATGCCGCCGGAGGAGCTGATGGCGGCGGCGAAAAACATGGGCGCGCCATATGACCTCGTTCAGTACGTCCACGAAAATGGCAAGTTGCCGGTTCCGAATTTCGCTGCCGGCGGAATCGCCACGCCGCCCGACGCGGCATTGTGTCGTTCGCTGGGCGCGGAAGCGGTGTTCGTTGGCTCGGGCATCTTCAAGAGTGCCGATCCGGCAGCGCGCGCACGTTCCATCGTGCATGCGAACACGCATTGGGAAAATCCCGAAGAGGTGCTGAACGCATGTCGTGGCCTCGGCGCGGCTATGGAAGGCATCGAGATGAGCACGCTCGATGAAAGCGAACGGCTCGCCAATCGGGGCTGGTAATCGCGTGATCGAATCTCGGCCGATCGTCGGTGTCCTCGGAATTCAGGGAGATATCGAAAAGCATTTCGCCGCCCTCGAACGCCTCGGCGCTCGAGGGCGGCGCGTACTCGCGCCGAGTGACCTCGATGGGATCGAAGCTCTGATCTTGCCCGGCGGCGAAAGCACGACGATCTCGAAGGGATTGGCTCGTTTCGATCTGATCAAACCAATTCAGGAATTTGCGGAGGCGGGAGGCGCAATCCTCGGGACCTGCGCGGGCGCGATCGTGATGTCGCGGACATCGCGCAATCATCCGGTGCCGACGCTCGACCTGATCGACGTCGAAGCGCTGCGAAACGCCTATGGAACCCAGCTCAATTCGTTCGTCGCGCCGGTGGATGAGTTGGATGGTCATTGGGCGGGCATGGAGTGCGTCTTCATTCGGGCTCCGAGACTTGGCGATCTCGGCGCTTCGGTCGAAGTGTTGGCGTGCGTAGACGGTGAGCCTGTTCTAGTCCGCCAGGGCAGGCGCTGGGCGTGCACTTTCCATCCGGAGCTGACGACTGACCTCCGCGTTCATCAGGCCCTGCTCGATTGATTCGCGACGGCTGGCGAGCGATCTGTCGTGAAGTAACGACCGCAATTGTGTCCGGCCGATCGACGCTTCAATTTCCGACCACTGCGTGCGCGGATGCCCTCTGGGGAGACCGGTTGCCTTGCGTCCTCTATTTGTGGTACCCGTAAGCCCTTCGAAAACGGGGCTTTGCCCCACTCAACCACCAGCCTCGGTGCTCCCGAACCGGGCCGCGGAAACCCACTGCGGCCCATTATCTGGTTCAACACAGAGCGCCCGGATGCTTCGAGGCATCC
>JAQBEG010000462.1:0-5250 GCA_032123985.1 Deltaproteobacteria bacterium | reverse complement strand
GGGCCGATCGGGTCGTCTTGCGGCTCCGCGGAGTAACGCGCTCCCCAGTCCCGACACCACTCCCAGACGTTCCCCGCCAGATCGAGCAATCCCTCCGGGCTCGCGCCGTCGGGGTACGAGCCCACCGGCGACGTGCTCCCGACCCTCATGTCGAAGTTCGCGTGGCGGTCGGTCGGCTCGGCGTCACCCCAGGCGTACTTCCGCCCGGTCTCTCCACGCGCGACGAACTCCCACTGCGCCTCGGTCGGAAGGCAGCCGCCGAGCCATGCGGCGTAGGCCATGGCCTCATACCAGTTGAGCCCCACCGCTGGATGGTCGTCGGGCGCTTTGGGCGCATGCGACGGATCGAAGCGGCGGTACTCTCGATTTGTCACGGGGCAGCGCTGAATCGTGAATGCTCTCAGAGTCACCCGATGCTGCGGACGTTCGGCGTCCAGACCCTCGCCTTCAGGGCTTCCCATCATGAAGCTCCCGCCCGGTATCGAGACCCTCGGGTTCAGGCGTTCGTCCTCCGCCCGTTCCGCGGGCGCCACCCCGTAGCGAGCGAGGAAACGGGTGACGCTGTCCCCTCGGACCGTCGACGCCCGCGCGCGCAGTTGCGGGTGACGCGTCGCCAACTCCTCAAGCGCGCCGCACACCGCCCCGAGAACCGATCGCCAGCGCAGAAGCTTGACCGAGACCGCCGACAGCACGTCGAGAGCGTCGGCCGGCGCCACGGGACCGAGGCCCTCCCGCGGCCACGCGCCTTCCGTGAAGACTTTGCACAGCTCTCCATCTCCGAATGCCAGAAGGTGCTCCGAGACGTCATGTTCGCCAGCGAAGCGAACCAAAGCCCTGAAGACCTGCTGGGAGTCCCCTCTCAGAACCTCGACGACCTTGAACAGCGACACGCACTCGTCCCACCACGCTCGCTGCTCGCTGTCCCAGATCAGCACGCCGGCCGATCGCTCGATCCGGTCGAAGGTCTCCTTGTCGAGACCGACGGCCGCGCGGTCTCCGGCGTGGAACAGCTTCGCCCTTTGGCCGACGATCTGGCTGAGCGCGACGAGATCCTCATCGAGGTCGAGGTCCAATTCCCGCCTCAATACCGGGTCGCGGACCAGTCTCGTGACGACCTCGGCAAGGCGGTCGTGCGAGAGGACGTAGCGCGCCTCACGCTCCTCGCGCAACACGAGGCGCACGCTCGGGGACGCGAGGCGCTCGAGGATCGCGTGGCCGCCGTCCCCGAGGGCGCGGACGAGATCAGCCTCGCCGACGCCCTCGCCGCGCCGTCCCTCCGCATCGGCGAGACGTAAGAGGACGAGGAGTGCGCGTGTCCGGCCCTCCCGGGCCTGCTGCTCGTCCCGTCGCGTGAAGGCATCGCCCTTCAAGACACGCCGCACGTGGTCATCGAGCGCCGCGTCGATCAGGACGTCCAACGCGGCCGCATCCTCCGGCACTCCGATGACGTTTTCGCCGTGAACCCGTTGCCCGCGCTCGAGGAGATACGCGAGCACGACCTGAAGCTCGGGCACGAGCGGCGCCTCGGGGCGACGTTCGCGGGCACGAGCGAAAGCCGCCGCCAAGCGCCCCGCGCCGTTGCCCTCGAAACGGATGCGATACCGCGGCATACCCGGCTCCCGATCGAGTGTGAGCGGCTTGGCGATCGCGTCGAGGAACGGGTCGAGCGCCGACGAACCGGAGGCCCCGCCAGGTGCGGGCTTTCCAAGCACAGGCACGGGCCACGCATGTGAGCGTTCAGCCTCGGCGGACAGATCGTACGGCAGATCCGTCACGTCGACTTTTTCGTCCGCTCTCCTCGCTTCGGCAAGAACATCTTGTAACCATTCCACGACCTCGCCGTGGTACTCGTGGCGATAGGCCAGAACCCACTTGCAGGCCGCGTCCTGCTGGCCCGGAAGGCGGCGCGCCGTCGCGGCGAGCAAGGGCCCCAGGCGCGCGAGCGTCGCCTCGCGTCTCCCGCCGTCGCGCTTCAGGACGTCCTCGAACTGGTCGAGGATTATTACCGATGGTCGGCCCGCGATTTCGCGTGCGCGGCGCACGTGATCGGCGAACCCTCGGCAATCCGCATCGCGGACGATCGCCCCCGCGGGAAGTTGCAGCAGATCCTCAACCAGACGCTGGGCGAGGCCGGGATCGCAGGGCCGACGCTCGAGACTCACCGGAACTCCTTGCTCGCGGAGGCGCGGGGCGAGACCGGCCAGCAGCAGAGAGCTCTTCCCCGCTCCGGAGGGAGCGTGAAGCAGCAGCATCATGCGGTCGGAGGCAAGCAGAGTCGACAGAGTCTCGACCTCGACGTCGCGCCCGCCGAATGTTCGCGGGTGCTTGTACGGCGCGAGTAGCGGGTACGGCTCTTCGGGGAGTGGCGGCGGCGCTGCGACACGAAGGTCCAGTGCCGGCGCCTCGGCCACCGCGCGCGGATCGGACGCCCCCAACTCCCCCTTCCGCATCAGCTCGAGTACGAAGCGAAGCAACTCTTGGCGCACCAGGCTCTTGAAGCGCTCGAGCTTGTAAGGTCCGTACTCGTCTCCCTCCCAGCCGAAAAAGACCGCGGGCCGGTTCACGCCCTTGCGGAAGCTCTCGACCCACGCTCGCCCCTCGTCATTTCCCTCCCACAGTTTGCCGGGCCATGTGTCCTCGGCGAAGAAAGCAAGAACCGGCTTCCCCAACCGCCTGGCGTCGGCGATCTCGTGAGCGGTGAACGAGAGCACGCCGTCTCCGCCAGCTTCGATGGATGGGACCTCACCACGGCGGAAGGCCTGAATCAGGAGAACGACATGCGAGCGCGCGACGAATTCCCGGCACGCGGCCACCGTCGGTAGATGGTGCGTGCCGAAGTACTCCTGCGCAACGGGGTGCCAATCGAGACCGAGCACGATGTCGCGCGCCGCGAGGCGATAGGCCGCCAGATCCATCGATGTCGATGAGATGAAGACGTCGAGGCGGTTAGATATCGGGTTGTCCACGGTATCCGCCTTGAAAGCTACCGACCTACACTCGCCGGATCTTACCGCCATTCCCGGCCCGTGGCGTCGGTGACGACGCGGGCGACCCCCGAGTGAGATTATGATCCAGCCCGAAACGGAGGCGGACCATGTCGTCCGAGGCGCCGCGAATTCACCCACCGAAGCCGCACCTCGCCTTTCGCGTCGGCGTCATCGGTCATCGGCCGGATCGTCTGCGATCGGCGGATCTGGTGCAGCTCCGGACCAGGGTCGAGGAGATCCTCGACACGGTCCTGCAGGCCGTTGGCGGCTTTCATGTCCGGAATCGAGCGCTCTATTCAGGCGACAGCGCCGTGCTTCGCGTCGTATCGCCGCTGGCCGAGGGCACGGATCGACTCGTTGCTCGGGCAGCCATGGAACTGGGCTTCCAGTTGAGTTGCCCGATGCCCTTCCCGCAGGGCGAATACGAAAAGGACTTCCAAGCTCCCGCGGCTCTCTCGCCGGATTCGCTCGATGAGTTCCGCGGACTCTTGGCCCGTGGGGACGCTCTTGGCGATCTCGTCCGATTCGAGCTCGACGGACGGCGTGAGGACGTCGGACAAGCCTACGGTGCGACGGGACAGATCGTGTTGAATCACTCGGACATCCTCATCGTTGTTTGGGACGGCAAGCCGGCTCAAGGCCCCGGTGGGTCGGTGGACAAGATACGAGAGGCCCTCCGCTTTCGGGTTCCCGTGGTTTGCGTCGAGGCGGTCGCTCCGCACGACTGGCACATTGTCGCCACAGCGGCAGAGCTACCGGAACCCTCGCGCTCGGACCCCTCCCTTCTGGCCGGCATGAAAGCCAACGACGTCGATCGCCTTCGAGAAATGGTGATCGAGCTGTTGGCGCCTCCGCGGCCCGATGAGAATCGATCGAGTTCCGATCACAAGCCCGACCTTAGGGCCGCCTATTTTCTCGAGCCGAAGCCACGCTTCAACCTCGCGTTTCCGTGGAAGCTCTTCCGCGACGTCGTCAGCCAAGGAAGGCCAAGAATTCCGCCCGTCGCGGTCGTCGATTTCGAGCAATCACTCGCAGAGAACTGGCCGCTCGACGCGCCGAACACCGCAGGCTGGGCGAACCAGGCGCTACGGCCGCACTACGCCTGGGCGGACAAACTGGCCGATTTCTATGGCGATTGTTACCGCAGCGCGTTCATCTACGCATTCCTGTTTGGTGTGATTGCGGTGCTGTTGGCTCTGGTCCCCCTGCTTGCCGGCGAGCCGGGCTCGCACCTTTTCGGCAGTGCGACCGCGCTGTCCTTGGCTGCGCTGTGCACGCTGGGCGAGATTCTGGTGATCCTGTCGATCCTCGTCGCGATCGGTGTTGCACGGCATCGCAACTGGCACGGTCGCTGGATGGAGTACCGCATCGTCGCGGAACTCATTCGGAACCTGCGGATCTTGTTGCCGGTTGGCGGAGGCCGGCCATTTCCGAGGATCCCTCCCCACCTCAGACGGATGGGAAGCCCTGAGCACACGTGGATGTACTGGTACGTGCGTGCCGTCGAGCGGGAGGTGGGGCTTCCGACCACGCGGATGGATGCTCCGTCTCTGGCGGCCAGTCTCCGCAATCTTCGCGCCAAGGTCCTGCGCGAGCAGCAGGAATTCCACCGGATGAACCATGCGCGCTCGGAACGAATCGAACACTCGCTTCACAGGACTTGCTTTGTGCTCTTCCTGGCAACGCTCGTGCTCTGCATCGTTCATTTCTTGCCCTACGGCAACACGATCTGGCTGCCTGCGATCGAGTTGCCGCATTGGCTTCCGGAGGCCTTGCTGCCGATCCTCTGCGCGATACTTCCCGCTCTGGGCGCAGCCATTGCTGGGATCAACAATCAGGGAGAGTTTGCGCGCATCGCGAAACGTTCTGAGTCGATGGTTGAGCGCTTGACGGAAATCGATCAACGGATCGACGACTTGCTGGGTCGTGGGTCTCGCCTGCAGTCCAGCGAAGTGATCGTCCTCGCCACCGAGTTGGCGCAACTGATGGTTGACGAGGTGAGCGACTGGCGGGTCGTGTTCCAGGATCGACCGCCGGTGCTGCCGGGTTAGCGCGTCACAGATGACCCGCGGGCGACGGGTGCTAACGACATCGGCGCACTGTAGCGCAGCCTATTCGGCCATGACCCCCCGGCCGCGGATTTCGTCGTACTCCCGTTGCTCTTGGGGTGTGAGTTTCGACTCGCCGAGCTTGATGACGACCTTGTCGATCGTCCCGGTGAACTTGAATGGCACCTTGTACTCCTCGCTGACGGGCGTGCCGG
>JAQBEG010000461.1:0-9920 GCA_032123985.1 Deltaproteobacteria bacterium | reverse complement strand
CATGATCAGGCGATTCTTCGCGCGGCCGGTGGCGATCCGACGATCCACTACTATCAGAGCCATTGGGAACTGGCGCCGGAGGAGGCTTTGGCGGTTACGATCGAGGCGATGCCCGATTGTCAGACATGGAACTTGCAACTTTCGAACTATTGGATGGAATCCCTCGAACATCGCTTCTTCGACGTTTCGATCAATAAGTTCACGGCGCGCTATGAGGACGAGGGGGCGATCAAAATCCTGATCGCGCACGAAGACCCGGGACCGACACATCCCAATTGGCTGAACACCCTGGGGCACGATCAGGGCGGCATGCTCGGGCGCATCGTTGGCGCGAAGGGCGGCTGGCCGGAGGCCTGGAAGACCGAGATCGTCCGGTTCGCGGACGTCGTTCCTCGTTGAACCGGTCGTAGCGAGGAGTTTCGTCGTAGAGTCCGATGGCGGTGGCGGAATCTCTTCTTGAGAGCTGCGCCGGCAAGTGATCGGCAACTTCTGGAAGAAGACGTCTCTCCGTGTCACGGATGTCGTTCACGATGTACTCACAACGTGATTCGTGGGGGTGTAGACAACTCCCTTCCCAGCCCCAAAGGAGTAGTCGTAATGGCACTGTTCAGGCGAAGCAGGAAGCAGGCAAAGGCAGACAAGCCTCCTCCGTCCGATGACTCGAAGGCTGCGGCCAAAGATTCTCTCGGGACTTCACCGCAACGTATCGGAATCATGTCTGGAGTGTTGACGACGTCCGCCGGTTTCAATGACGCTTCTCCGTTTGGCAGCGTTGGCGAGCGACGTTTCGGCCCAGACGCCGGACGCGAGAAGCAAGTCACCCTCGATCCGGCAGACAGGCCAACGAGAGACGTACTCGCTCGGCATGAACTTCTGCACGCTGGTGAACAGCTCTTCGATGATGAAGAAGCGGACTCGCCGAATCTGGAGATCGACCCGATGGCAAATGTCGGAACCGCGACGACGATCGTTGGCAACATCGTGGCCGAGGAAGACCTCGAAATCCACGGCACGATCGATGGCTCGGTGCGGCTCGTCGGTCATCGGCTGGTGGTAGGAAGCGAAGGCATCGTCAACTCAATCGTCAACTCAACCGTCAACTCAACCGTCGACGCAACCGTCGAAGCGCACACGCGCCACGTCATCGGGAAGATCAAGAGAATGTGATCGCAACCGAATCGGTAGAGATCAAGGCCGGGGGCGTGATTGGGGCGTGACGTCAAGTCGCCACGGATCATCATGGCAGACGGCGCAATCGTTGTCGGGGCGCTCGATATGTCGACGGCGGTACCGAGCAGTTTCGGCTCTACGGATCCCGGTCCGCTGACCCCGGAGCGACGCAGGCTTATCAAGGTCGAATTTGTCTGTTGATTCGTTCGCGGGTGAGGGAAGCGCCTAGCCCGGCGCACGAAACGAGCGATCAGACATCACCGCGCGCGGCGATGACTCCCTCGAGCAACCCGGGGATTGCTGACCGATCAACGTCGGCGTGTCCCAGTAGTCGCGCAACAACTCGATCTTCCCGTTTCGGAATTTGAAGACCGCCATGACCGGCAGCGAAGCCCGTTCTCCCGTCGGGTGATGCCAGACCTCCGTGCGTTCGACGAGCACAGGGTCACCTTCTTCTGCGATTTCTTGGATGGTCGTGACGAGCGCATCGAGATTGCCGAGGCCTCCCGAAGGTTTTTTGACGATCGAGGCGGGTCCGATCGCGGTGGCCGCGTCTCCGGCGGGGACGTCTTCGTAGCGACAATCGTCGCTGCAGAGGGCCGCAATCGCCTCGAAATCGATCCGCTCGAGATTTTTGAAGAATTGCTACAACGTTTCAGTGTGGCTCATTTCTGGTCTCCATGACGCGGTCGGTAGCGGATTAGGATCCGTGAACCGTCCGCGGTGCCGCTGCGCATTTTATCGCGCCAGGCATCGATTTCATTGGGATATTTCTTTGCATAGACGACGAGCAGCCGTTCGATCATTTCGGGGTCATCGACCCGTTCTGCCTTTGCAACGAAATTGGGTGCCGTGCGAAATTTTTCGTTGCGCGCCCCTAACATCGTCTTCCATCGACCATGGTCTCCGACCCATATGCGCGCGCCTTCCAGTCCGCGAGTCAGGGCCGTCGCCTTCCAGCGCTCCTTCGCGACGGTGACGATGACGCTGTCATCGATCCAGCCAAACCAGAGTTCCGCGTGGCAGCTGCTTTCCTTGCCGTTGCTGAGCAGAGGGGAGATGTAGACATAGGGGCTCTCTTCGAGCAGCGTGAGCGGGGCGGGAGCCGGAGCCGGTTGCTCGGCAATCGCCGGTCGCGGTCGTCCGGGCAATGCCCACACGAGTCCGAGCGACCCTACGCCGACGCGACCGACGCGTGTGATGAAGCTCCGACGCGTCAGGGAGTGCTTGCGCTGGAGCGTGTCGAGCGAATCTCGAGTCCGATGTTTCATGATGTCCTCTTGCCGGGCGGCGGTTGTTTCATTCTCTTCGCTTGCGTGAGAAGCTAGCATTGTGGTCTTTCTCGCAGACCCCTGCCAACTCGTCCGTTGTGGGCATTCTCGGTTCGGGTAGGATCCATTGCGACACAGCGAAAGGTCCTTTTAGAATGAGCTACGACGACGACTCGAATGCGAAGTCCGATCGGCCCTCGGGATCTAGTTGGCCGGCCTCTGAATCCGAATATACGGTCATTCTGGTCGACGAACCCGCGCCTCACGTTCGACGAATTACGCTCAATCGGCCCGAAAAGCGCAATGCCCTGAATCACGATCTGCGAGGCCAGCTATTGCATGCGTTGCGTGCCGCTGACCAGAATCCGGATGTTCACGTCATGATCGTCCGCGGTGCGGGTCCGAGTTTCTCCGCCGGATACGATCTCGGCGGAGGGAGCGAAGGCGTCGAGGCACCGTACTTCACCGCGGGCGGCGAAGGTCATCATCCTCGTCATGTGGTCGAAGGTTGGATGAGTATCTGGGAGCTTTGTAAACCCGTCATCGCTCAGGTCCACGGTCATTGCCTCGCTGGCGGGAGCGAACTCGCGACCGGTTGCGATGTCGTCTACATGGCTGAGGATGCACAGATGGGATACCCGGCTGTGCGCTTTGGCGTGCCTGATATGCAGTTTCACGCCTGGCTCGTCGGTATGCGACGCGGCATGGAGATGGTCCTCACGGGCGATTCGATCAGCGGCATCGAGGCGGCGGAACGAGGGTGGGCGACGCGTGCCTATCCCGCGGAGCAACTCGAAGAGGCGACACTCAGGCAAGCCTGTCGTATCGCTGCGATTCCACCGGAGATCGTTCAGTTGAACAAACGTGCGATTCATCGACAGATGGAAGTGATGGGCTTGCGGCAGGGAATTCGCCAGGGAACGGAGCTCTGCTCGCTGGCGATGCATCAGGAGAGTTTCAAGGAGTTTATCGATCAAACCGGCGCGGGGCAGGGAAAGCTGACTGGCGCCATTCAGAAGCGCGACGCGCAATTTTGCGACTAGCGGAGGTTATGTGATGACCGAGAGTGGCGAAGCAGATGAAGTCCGCCGTGGCGAGGCTTCCGGTCGTCCGGCACCCCGACTCTCGGGGTCGTGGCCACTGCTGGGACATCTCCTGGAACTCCGCAAACGTCCGCTCGAACTCTTTGGCCGGGTTCGCAGCGAACTGGGTGAGATCGGCGAGATCAATTTTGCCGGCAACCGAGTCGTGATGCTCATGGGCGAGGAGGCACAGGAAGCGTTCTTCCGCGGCAGCGACGAACAGCTCGATCAAGCCGCCGCGTATCCCTTCATGACTCCGATTTTTGGCCGAGGCGTCGTCTTTGATGCGACGCCCGAGCAACGCAAGCAGGCGCTGCGCAATCAATCCTTGCGCGGCGAAATGATGAAGGGGCATGCGGAGACGATTTCGAACGAAGTTGGGCGAATGATGGAGTCGCTCGGCGATGACGGCGAGATCGACCTGCTCGACTTCTTTTCGGAACTGACGATTTACACCTCGACGGCGTGTCTGATCGGCAAAGAGTTCCGTGAGGAGATGAATCCCGAGTACTACAAGACATTCTACGAGCTCGAAAAGGGCACCGATGCCTGGGCCTACGTGAACATGAACCTGCCGCTCCCGGCCTTTCGAGCGCGGGATCGCGCGCGGCGGCGGCTGGTCGAGATGCTCGGTGAGATTTTCGAGCGGCGACAGAAGGATCCCCTAGCCAAGCGCGAACTATTCGACCATCTCCTCGCGGCACGGGATGAGAACGGGAATGCAGCCTATCCGATAGACCGGATCACGGGCATCTTCATTTCACTCATGTTCGCAGGTCATCACACCACCTCCGGTACGGCAGCCTGGACACTGATCGAGTTGCTTTCCAATCCAGAAGTTTTGAAAGACGTCGTTTTGGAGCTCGATGAGATCTATGGCGATGAGCGTGAGGTCAGCTTCCAGGCGCTCCGCGAACTTCCGAAACTCGAGAACGCGATCAACGAAGCCCTCCGGCTGCATCCGCCGCTCATCTTGTTGATGCGAAAAGTGATGCGCGACTTCCACTACAAGGACTACACCGTGCCCGCTGGGATGTTGGTCGGCGTATCGCCGGCGATCTCGAATAGACTGCCGGAGTGTTTTCCGGAGCCGAATCGCTTTGATCCGAGCCGCTACGATGTGGGGCGGGAAGAGGACAAGCAGCTCTTTGCGTGGATTCCCTTCGGAGGTGGGCGCCATCGGTGCGTCGGGGCTGCCTTCGCGATGATGCAGATCAAGGCGATCTTTGCAGATCTGCTACGTCAGTACGAATTCGAGTTGAGCCAGCCACCCGCGAGCTACCGCAACGATCACTCTAAGATGGTCGTACAGCTCGCGAAGCCGTGCCGTGTTCGCTATCGCCGCCGACGGGTGAAGGTGGCGTCGACAGCTACGCCTCCAGAACCGTCGAAGTCTGATCCGGTGGGCATGGCGAACAATGCGGTGCGTATTCGCGTGGACCTCGATCTCTGTCAGGGGCATTCGATGTGTGTGACCGAAGCACCGGAAATCTTCGCGATCGAGCGGATCGACGGTTTAGACAAAGTCGTGCTCAAGGCAGGGTCGGTCGGCGCCGACCTTCGTGCGAAGCTCGATCTCGCCGTCGAGCATTGTCCAACGCGCGCGCTCTCAATCGAGGGGGACTAGAAGATTGGGGGGGCTACGGACGTCATACGCCGGCGCGTTCGATCCTGATCTGGAACTCGCCGATTTTTCACGTCAGACCCTTGCTCATCTGGGTCGGGAATATCTCCTACTCGGCCATCTGATCGATCGTGTCGGAATGCCGCTCGTCATTCAGCGTTTTGGTGAGGCCGAGCAGGTCCAATTTTCGATCGATGAGTGGATGGGCGCGAGCCCCATCTATTCGCGACGCATGCAGCGGGCACTCGGCTTCGAAGGTGATGGCGTCGACACCGTTTTCAAGAACATGCAGCTCGACATTGGTGCCCCGCCTCAGTTCATGGACTTTCAGTTCAGCCTCGAATCGCGAGAGCGTGGCGCGTTCTGGTTGGCGCATTGCGGCGCTCTTCTCGATGTCGAACCCTTCGGAGAACGACGGGTCAAATTGATGTGCCACGACATCGAAGATCCGACATTTGACGCGACGGCTGCGGCGACCAATCCCCGAATGCGAATGCGGCCCGTCCATCGGCCTCCCCGGGTGCCGACAGATCGAACGCCCCACTGTCGATGGTCCGTCTTCATCGACGAGGATGCGCTTCCGCAGACGCCGCATCGAAATTTGTCGGTCGTGGCGGACTCGAAGATCGCCAACATCTCAATCGACCTGCCCGCCGAGGACGCGGAGCCCGGTGGCTGGATCGATTATTCCGGCGAGTTCGATCCCGAACTTCAGTTGGAGGATTTTAGCCATCGCGCTCTACTGGTCGTCAATCAGGAAGCCGCTGTGCAGAGCCATCTACTCGTGCGCGCCTATCTGACGAACGTTGCTCAAAAGTTCGGCAACGACGATGCGCGCGAGCTGGGCATGGGGCAATGGACCGGGAGTGCTGCGGTTGCGGCGCGGCGAATTGTTCGATGTCTGGCCATCGAAGGCGATGGGATCGAGTCGATCGCCAAGGTGTTTCAGACGGTTCCCCACTTTCAGCCTCGGAGCTACGTCGATTTTCGGGTGGAGATCACCGGCGAAGAGTCCGCACGCCTTTCGATCGGCGATTGCCCGGCGCTCGAAGAGGGAGATTCGTATTCGTGGATCGCGCAGCTCGCGACCGATCCTCACCCCGCGCTCGATGCGATCTGTGAGGCCGTGAATCCGTTCGCCCGCTGTCAAGCCGTCTCGAATCCGGGAGCGGCACGTCTGGCGTGGGATGTGATCATCGATCGCAAACGCGAGCCGCAGGAGACTACGCCTCTCTTCAAGCTGGCCCGAGTCAGTCGCGGAGTGGATTTCGAAATGGTTCAGCGCCGCCCGCTGCGATGTTGAGCGCATGCGGCGTCGGGGAGCGCCTGCGGCTACGGGGAGCACCTGCGGCTACGGGGAGCGCCTGCGGCTACGGGAAAAGCGTCGGATGGGCTTGCGCGCTCGCACATGGGCCGCGTGTTATTCCAGCGTCCCAAACAGATAATCATAAGTCATCGTCAGCGTCGCGTAGTTCCCCATGTCCATGTTCTCATGATGCTTTCCATGCTTGGTCGTGATGTAGTCGAGCGTCCTGAACGGAAAATACGGCAGCTCGACGTAGGTATGATTGATTGTATTGACCTGCGTAAAGACGACGGTAGCGATCGCCAGCGAAATGGCGGAAAAGGGGCCGAAGAAGAGGGATAGGAGCAGGGCAGATCCCATGTAGAGAAGCAGGCCGATGGCGGTTTCAGCAGGGTGAACGTAGAGCGCGTCGACATACGATGGCCGGCGGACTTCATGATGCACCGCGTGAATTTTTCGCAGTGAAGGTCCATGAAAGAGAAATCGGTGCGTCAAATAGTAGAGAAAATCGAAGACCATCAGGACCGAAACGATCTCGATGGCATATTGCCACAAAGGCCGCCAGGCGAGATTCACGACGAAGGGTGCGGCAACGAGAAAGAAGACAAGGTTCATGACGAGGCCGACTCGCGTACTCGCCTCGATGATCGATTGATATCGCCGCTTCTCGAGCTTCGGAGCGTCCATTTCGGCGTTGAGCGAGCGCATTCGCTGGAGCGCGGAATGTCTGAAGGCGAGTAATTTCCCAATTCGGGTCACGGCGATCGTTGTGAGAAAGAGTACGAGCCCTGCTGCCCAGTCGTAGGTCATGAAATCCCCTGGTCACGCAAGCGATCGGAAAAAATCGTCGTTGGCAGGCTAGCACGCGAGCAGCGCGACTCGATCCTTGGCCGCTGCGGGTTGCACGCAGCGTGAAGCGTATACTCGTTCGGGTGAGGGTGTTCTACAAGGTGGGCAACGCATGGTGAGGGAATCGGCGGAGGAAAAGGCGCCGATGAAGATCGCGCGAATCGCCGGACGAGAAGTCACGCCCGCGATCGCTGCATGTCTGTCATCCCTCGACGCTTCGTCGCCCGCCGACTATCGGGAGCTCGCGGCGATTCTCGCATGTGAATGGGCGGCGCGCCCGCCGAAATGTGTAGGACTGGCGGGCGGGCAGGGGGCTGGAAAGTCGACGCTGAGCCATCTGATCCAGTCGGCTGCTGCGACTGTCGGTCTGCGTGTCTGTGTCTTGAGTCTAGACGATTTTTATCTCTCGAAGGCACGCCGCCGGGAACTCGCAATGCGTGTCCATCCATTGTTGGAGACGCGCGGGCCACCGGGAACCCACGACATGACCCGCTGTCGCGAAGCGATTCGTCGACTAGGGCAAGACGGTGAAATCGAGCTACCCATTTTCGATAAGGGTGTCGATGATCAAAGTGGTACGCGTCCGATTCGTGGGCCCTACGACATCGTTCTTCTCGAGGGTTGGTGCGTAGGTGCGAAGGCGGCGGACGAGGCGAGCCTCGCCGACCCGATCAATGATCTCGAGCGGGAGCGCGATATCGAGGGCAGCTGGCGGCGGTACGTGAACGCGCAGCTCGCCGGCGATTATTCTAAGACGTGGGACGCGCTCGACTACCTAGTCTATCTCCGGGTTCCGGACCTGGTGGCGGTGCGCCGCTGGCGGCTTCAGCAGGAGAATGCTCGTCCGGCGGATCAGCGTCTCGATTCCAACGCGGTCGATCGATTCGTCCAGTACTACGAGCGAATTACGCGCTCGATGATGGTCTCACTTCCCGACCGAGCCGACCTCACGATCGATCTGGCCGAAGATCATTCGATCGCGACAATGGCGTTCCGCTCTTCATAGAATCGAGCCGGCCTTCGGTTGTGACGAATCCGACGTGATAGAGTGAGGCCACTCACGATCAGGCCAAGCAGGAGGAGGAGCCCAATGGCTCGGATCATTTTCAAGAACGCTCGGGTATTCGATGGCTGCGAAGTTCTCGCAGCCGACACGACCGTTGCGGTCGAGGGAAATCGAATTGCGCATGTCGGGCAGGGAGACGTGTCGTCGGAAGCGAACGACACGGTCTTCGACGTAGCGGGGAAAACCCTGATGCCGGGAATGATTCAGTGTCATTTCCACACGGGCTTCGGCCCGGACGCCGGAAATGCCTCGCCCTACCTGGGTCTTAACATGCCCCCTGCCTTTCTCGGAATGGTCGCGGCAAAGAACGCCCAGACCGCGCTGGACTTCGGTGTGACGAGCATCATTGGCTCGAGTAACGGGGACCTCCTCGATGTGTGCCTCAAGGAGGCAATCCTGCTCGGCCTGACGAAAGGGCCACGCGTACTTCCCTGTACCCGAGAAATGTTGGCGTCTGGCGACGCGGCGGATGGGGACAATCGCGCGTGGTTCATGGGGATTCGAAACCACGGCCTCGTTCGACGGGTCGATGGAGTCGACCAGATGCGTCAAGCCGTACGCGAAGAGATCGGACGTGGTTGCGAGATCGTCAAGCTTTCGATGAGCAACGGGCACGGAAGCCAGCCCGTTCCGGACTGGAACTACTACACGGCCGAGGAGGTTCGTGCGGCGGTCGATGTTGCACATAACCGCGGCGCTCTCGTGCGAGCGCACTGCCCATCGAGAACGGGCATCATCGAATGCGCCCGTGCCGGCGTCGACATCATCGATCATGGAGACCTGATCGATGACGAGGGAATCGAAGCCGTGCTGCGAGCGGACGCAACAATCACTCCGAGCCTCCTCTGGACCGATCGCTACCTGGCCTTTGCGGATAGCTGGGACTACGCGCAGGGTCCCTTCCCGATCGGAGACGGATTCCCCGAACCGCAATCAAGGACCCTCGAGCGACTCGCACAGGTTCGGCGCGACTACGAGTACACGATCTCGATGCTTCCGAAACTGAGGGATGCCGGCGTGCGACTTGCGCTCGGTGACGACTACGGCTTTGCGATGATGCCCCATGGTGACTACGCGTCGGAGATGGCGGTCTATGTTAAACATGGGATGACGCCTCTCGAGATCATGCGCTGGGCGACGCACAACGGAGCCGAGGCCATGGGGCAACGCGGAGCGGAACTCGGTGCGATCGAAGAGGGAAAGCTGGCAGATCTCATCATCGTGAATGGCGATCCGACAGCTGACGTTCTAGTACATCGTGATCCGACCAACATCGAACTCGTCATGAAGGATGGCCTGATCGAGAAGGACCTTTTGTCCAGCGTGCGATCGGCATAACGTTCGCGCCCGGAGATTCAATGCCGATCCTCTCATACGGCAAAGCGCTCAGCCGAAACGCGGAACGTCGAGGCGACGCGGTCGCGTTCGTTCACGAAGGGCGCGCGACGACACACGCCGAGCTCGAAGCCGGCGCTAATCGTCTGGCCCGCGCCTACGCCAGACTAGGGGTCGAGGAGGGCGATTTCGTCACGATCGCTCTTCCCAACGGGAT
>JAQBEG010000460.1:0-5167 GCA_032123985.1 Deltaproteobacteria bacterium | reverse complement strand
TCTCCGATCCAGGGTCTAGTTGTCAGAATGCCTAGCATCGGTGGTGCTGAAAACGGGGCCTATTTTTTCTTTCCCCTCCCACTCCCCTCCCACTGCCCTCCAACTCCCCTCCCTCGGTCGGATCAATGCCGCAGCTTGCTCGAGTTCGAGTTCTTCCATGACACCAGTCTAGCCAGGCGTCCGGCGGTCGAGCCGTTTGTTGATGTCGATCATACGAGGCACACTCCCGGCGCGCGTTTTCGTGCCGACCCACCACTGGAGAAACCATGCCGTTCCGCCCTGCTCTTGCCGCGTCGATTGTCGGCCTTGTACTCAGCGTTGCGTGCTCGCCGCCCGCGGATGACGCGGCCGCGGATGACGCGGCCACGGCGCCTGCGGCCACGGCGCCCGCGGCCACGCAGAACGCAGGCAGTGGCGGCCTGGTCATCGAGCACCTGAAAGAAGGCAGTGGGCCTTCGCCTGCCCCGTCGGACCGCGTCAAGGTCCACTATCACGGCACCTTCGAGGACGGCAGCGTCTTCGACAGCAGCGTGCAGCGAGGCCAGCCCGCGGTCTTCCCGTTGAACCGCGTCATCAAGTGCTGGACCGAAGGCGTCGGAATGATGAAGGCCGGTGGCAAAGCGAAGCTGACGTGTCCGCCGGGGATCGCGTACGGCGCGGCCGGGCGGCCCCCGCAGATTCCGCCGAGCACGACGCTCTACTTCGAGGTCGAGCTTCTCGAGATCCAGTAGGCCAACGACGGCGGGGAGGCGAGGCCGCTCAGTCGGGATAGTGGTCCTTGATGTGCGCGAACATGCGAAGCCTCCGACACAGTCGCTCGACCTGTCGCAGGCCCAAGCCCAGCTGTTCGGCCGCGGCGTGCACACCGCCTGAACGCTGTCATCAAACCCGGGGCACAGATGTGCACGTCGATGGCGCAGACCGTGCACGCGTTTTCGGCGTCGAACCCGATCTCGTTATCGGCCTCGCGGAAATTTCAGGGCGACCGTACGTCGTGTTTCGATTCAGGCGTCGACCAGAAGCGCATCGACCGCGCTCTCGAGTCGACCGCGTCGCCTCGCTCGCAACGCTGGAGCATCCGCGCCGGCGGCCCGCGCGGCGACGTCGAGACAGGCGCTGCGTAGATGGTCGATGAACTCGGGATCGGTGATCGCAATGTGTCCCTGGTCGACGCAGAAGATCTTGACGTCGCGGATCGCGAGGGCCTGGCGCATCTGGCCTTCCGGAAGGACCGTGCGGTCCTCGGTCGTCACGAGGATGGCGGTGGCGACGTCGATCTTGCCGAGCCAGTCGTCGGCCTGGTAGCGACCGAGCGCAACGCCGGCCTCGAATAACATACGCAGGTTGTGACGCCCCATCTCTGCGAACGCGAAGAGAACGTCGAGCGGCGGCTCCTTCCGCTCGAAGGGCCGGGCGAGGCTGCCCGCGATCGCCGTCGGTATGTGCGTGGCGAGCTGGCCGAGACGGGTGGTACCGGCGGCGCCGAAGAGCAGCGAGATGAAGGCAAGCCGACCGACGGGACTCGCGGATACGGGTTCGCCGGAAGTCGCGCAGAGCACGAGGCCCGCGACCTTCGCCGGATGACGGCGCCAGAGCAGCTGCGCCACGGGTCCGCCCATCGAGTAGCCGACCGCTATTGCGGAGTCGATCTCGAGGGCATCGAGCAGGGCGGCCGCATCGTCGGCGCAGTCTTCGAGTCGGAAGGGACCGAAGGATCGGATCCCACGACCGTGTCCGCGCTGGTCGGGGGCGACGACGCGGAAATGTTCGCTGAGCGATTCGAAGGCACCGGCCCAGTTGAGGCCGCTGCTCGCGAACCAACCATGGAGGAGCAGGACGACGGGCGCGCCGGGCGGTCCCGCGACCTCGCGATAGAAGATCTGGCCGCGGCCGGGAAGTGGGATCACGCGGCCGGCGGGCAACCGAACCTGCTTGGGCACCTCTTCGGCCCCCGTATCCGGGCTGGCTTCCTGCGTCTTCTTCGGTTTCGGTTCAACGACTCTTCGAGCCGTCGCTGTGGCCGATGGTTTTTCGGCCACGCGATATCGTTTTATCATCTCAACCCCCGCGCCTAGGCTACCGGTCGAGGCTGCTTCGCGCATTGCGGCGGGTGGCCAGCTGCCCAGGGAAGCCGCAGGTGAAACGATTCGAGTCGAGCCGCAACGCTTTGTTGCGCCGCTAGACGAACTCGATTACGTCGTCGCCCCGCAAGACGTCAGCGTCGGATCGAATCAAAGGGAACGATCTCCGCCGTCGGCGTCTCAATCTCGCCTTCGTGCAGCATGAAGCGCCAGAACACGAGCCCGAAGAGGCGCCCCTCGGTATCCAGCCAGTTCGCATGTCCGGGGTCGTGATGGGCCAGCACGATCGTGAAGCGCCCGTCTGCATCCGCCTCGGTCTGGACTCGATTCAGCGAGACGCGCCTATTTGCGAAATCGTACGTCTGCATATGTCTATTCCAGAGGCTGACGTTCGCGCAGCGGCATGTCGGCCAGCGTCCACGCAAGACGAGTGCGTCTTCCGGCCCGATCACGTAGGGCGCCATCGAATAGGCGGCGTCGAAGGCCGCCAGTCCGAACTCGCCTGGGCTCACGGGCGGCGGGAACTGGTTCGGGACGATCGATACGAACGGCGGATTGTCGTTCTGGGCCATCGGCGGCTGACCGAGCGTGCGACTGCGGAGGAATTCGGCGACGCGACGCACGCCAGCGGCCACGCTGTCGTCATCGGGTCTCGGCGGCGGCCCCTCGTCAGACAGCGCGTCGATCCGCAGGCGCGGCTCGCGGTCGGGGTTCGCGGCAGCATACTCGGCCTCTTCGAAATAATGGCGGGTCGTGATGCGTGAAGCGCCCGCCGGCAGGGGCAAGCGATTGCGGCCGCCTTCGTTGCCCCCGATCACGAGATCGAAAAGCCCCTCGGCATCGACGTCGAAATCGCTGTCGTTCAGCACGCCTCCGGTCTGGCGGGCCATGCTTCCGTCCTCGGTTCCGATCTCGACGGTCAGCGATACGTAGACGGCGCCGTTCATCTGACCACGCACGCGATAGGTTCGCGCCGGGTCGACGGGTGCATCGAAATAGATCGCATCCGCGTTGTCCCCGGTCAGCTTTCGGGTAGGCGATACGATGCGTCGGAACCTCGGGGCAGAGGGGTCGCTCTCGAAATGTCCCACGAGGCCGGCTTCGAGCATGTGCATCAAGGCGCGATGCGCCCCAGCGATGTCGTCGGGGCTCTGCAGGTTCCACTCCGGCGACGCCCAGCGCTCGTCGATCTCACCGAGCAGGTCGATCAGCTCACGCAGGGCCTTGCGGGACTCGGTCTCGATACTCATTGCAGACTCCTGGTCTCGGGGTGCCGTGTGTCGTTGTCAGTCTTCGAGTTCGACGTCGAAGGTCTTGATGTAGGTTGCGAGCTGTTTGTGCAGGGCGTTTCGATCAAAGCCCCATTCCTCCGGCGTGTACTTGTGTACGCCGAATTTTCCGCGCGTCTTCTCCGAGAGGTAGCGGGCGATCGCCTCGGCGTGCCCGTCGCTGAACTCGCGGCCCATGCAGTCGTAGGCGCGACGCAGGGTGTCGACGGGATCGCGCAGCAGGGACTGGAAGTGGATGTCGACGAAGCGATTCGGAAACTCGTTCTGCGTACGACGTTCGGCGACCTGATTGAGGATGCCACCAAATGCGAGATCGATCGCCGTGCGGATCATCTCGAGGTCGACGTGGTCGCTCCGCATCCACTGCATCATGGCCGCGATGCTGACCGTCGAAGGCATCGTCTTCGCGGGATCGCGATGTGTCTGCACGATCCACGCGTCGGGGTAGGTCGCAAAGACGAGATCGAGGGTTGCGAGATGGCTCGGCGTCTTGAGCAGCCAGGTGCGCTCTGGCGTGGATCCGAATTGCAGCACCTTCAGCATTCGGACGTGGAACGCATACATCTCGGCCATGTCCGGAAGCACAGCCCCGCCCACGACCATCGACCAATGCGGTCCACAGAAACATGCCTGCGTCAGGGTCACGCATTCGATGGGAAGATCCGATCGCAGCTCGTGCATGGCCGCGAACTCGGGCTGCAGATCGGCCCAGAGTTCTTGTTCGCACTCGGTTACGGCGAGTCGCCGATCCGAACCCGCGTCGTCCTCTTCAAAGGGAAAGGGATGCAGACCTTCCCAGGCGAGCGGGGCCCGCAAAGCCGGGTCGAGCCACAGGAGTTCGAAGAGGATCGATGTTCCGGATCTCGCCGGACCGGTCACGATCAACGGAGCGACGATCGACTCGTCGCGGACGGTAGGCTCTCGCTCCCAGGCCTGCGCCAGCAAGAGACGCGTGCGGAGCGATCGTTGGAGTTCCTGTCGCGTGATCAAACGACCCACGGCATGCAGGGGCGCTGCATCGACGGCCGTCACCAACTTTCGAAAGCGATCCTCCCAATCAGGGTCCCCGAAGTCGCCGAAGTCTTCGACGTTGCCAACGTCGCCCTTGCCGAGAGATCGACACGCCGACACCAACATCGCGTCCGCGTCGAGAGGAACGAGTGCCCGCGCGCCGTCGTCGCCCAGACTGTCACCGAGAGCGATCAAGCGACGCACCCAGCCAGGACGTTCGTAGCGCTCACTCATCGTCTTCAAACCGATCCCTCCTCCTGTATGTCCGCGCGGGACACCCGAGTCGCCCCAAAACGACCGGCTGGTCTGCGATCCAGGGTCTAGTTTTCAGAATGCCTAGCATAGGTGGTGCTGAAAACGGAGCTTATTCTTCCTTCCATAGGGTCGGAGCGCAAGACGCAGTTCCCCGTTCGCCTCAGATCCTTCGATCCGGGCGTCTGCTCCCGTTCTGGCTGGACGGTCTCGAGTCGAAACGTTGAGCTCGTCGTTCAGTTCGAGCAGCGACTGAATTTTTTTCGAGCGGCTCGCCCCGAGTGTTGGGTTCGAAAGCAAGTCCATCGCATCGCGAATGTTCGGCGTCTGTGTTGTCCGCATGAAAGTGGGAACCATCACCCATCTGGGCCTCTGTCGGCCATCGCTTCTTTTGGTTCTTCGCAGCGGCATAGCCTACTCCTGGGACCTTTCGATCGTGTGCCGTTGGCCAGGAAGAACATGGATGCTCACCTCCGCGGCCACGCTATGCGTGGCTTGCGAACTCTCTTCGCGGATGCGTCTTCGAAGGACTGC
>JAQBEG010000459.1:0-5520 GCA_032123985.1 Deltaproteobacteria bacterium | reverse complement strand
TCGCCTGGATCGCGTTCGCGGTCGTGCCGCCGTCGAAATCCCGAAATCGTTCGGCGAGGATCCGGGTGCGCCAGTTGACACCGGTGATGCCGATGCCGTTGTTGCCGCGGGCCGCGATGATTCCGGTCACGTGGGTGCCGTGGCCATCCGCGTCCATCGGATCGCTGCTGTCGTTCAGGCTGTCCCAACCGGTGAGGTCGTCCAGGTAGCCGTTGCTATCGCCATCGATCCCGTCCAGCCAGGCGGGAACCTGCAGGTCTCCCGCGTCGATATAACCGTTCAGGTCGAGATCGGTCGTGAGCGTCTGATTGAAGGGCTGGCTGAGACCATCGAGAACGGGGTTGCCATCTGCGTCCAGCGAATTCAGGTCGTAGAAATCGACCAATCCGTTGGGGTTTGTATCTACGATCTGTCCCAGCAGGGTGGCCGGAATTTCGCCGTTGTTGATAGCGATGGCCAGGTAGAGGTCGGGATGGGTGTAGTCGATGCCGGAATCCATCACGGCGACCAGGGTGGTCGTACTCCCCGTGACCTGGTCCCAGGCGAGAGTTGCGCCGATGTCGACACCGGTCGGGTTCTCGAGCCCCCATTGCTCGTTGAAGCGGGGATCGTTGGGAACGAAGTCGAGCTGGATCGAATCGTCGGATTCGGCGTAGCGGATCTCGGAAAGCGCCGTGAGCGCCTCAAGAAGCTGATCCAATTCGATGCGATCATCGATGTCGGAAGCGAACTCGACAAGTCCTAAGCGCCCCTGCATCCAGGTCTTCGTCAGCGTGGCCCCGAGTGAATCCAGCACCGCCTGCGAGGCTGTCGAGAATCGAACCGGTTCGTCGTTGGAGCCGGTCGGCGTCTCGAAGCGGACGATCACCCGGTCGACGCGGCTATAGATCGTGCGGTCGCCGCGGCGGTCGGATCGGAAGCGCGATCCAGGGGTCGGTCGCTCACCGACTCGCCGCGGATGGACCTGGACCTGGACATCGGAGATCGACTCGCTGATGCCGTCGGAGACGATCACGCGCAGCATGTAGACACCGGTGACGTTGCGGCTGAAGGTCGCCGTCGTGACATCGGAGGAGACGTCGCCGTTGGGCGAGAAGCGGACCTTCCCAGAAGGAGGGCCGCTGGCCTTCACCCAGCGGTACGTCAACGGATTCGGTGTCTGCTCGGCCGCGCGCCCACCCACATGCAGCGTCGTGCGATTCGAAGGCAGCGTGAGCTCCGCATCCTGAGTCCACGCCTCGGTTTCGATGACCGGGAGCCCACTGTCTGCAGCCCAATCATCCGCTGCAGCCCGGAAGACGGTCAAGGCCGACATTAAGAGCATCATGCAGATGAAGAGGGGGGCGGGAATGGATCGCAGCGAACAGCTCATGGGCATCGGGTTTCTACGTTTAGATTGATTCTGGGGGTGCGTGAGGTCGAGCCCAATTGATTGCTAGTGGGCTGTCCGGCTATTGCGTCATCGAGTCGACACGATCTCGTCGACTCTCATGGCCTCCGTTATGCTGCGGCCATCTTTTCTCGATTGCCCCGGAGTCGGATCCAACTCCGGTGGCTTCGAGAGGGCCGGCTTGAGTGTAGTCCTGTGGGAGGAGCGCGCCCGCTGCGAGTCGGACGCGAGGGCGTCGCGGGCCTCGAACCCGTGGGGATACCGGCGTTCGGCCATCGAGGCTGCATAAGGCCCCGTAACCGACCGGAATGTGTTTCGAGATTTCTTATGCGCCCGCCCTCTGTGATTTCGAGGCAGGGCATCTCCCGGGCAGGGGTAGAGAAGCCATCGGCAAACATTCGATTCCATTCTGCCCCGGTCGGACGCTCTTCTCGCTGGATGCGTACGGCACCGTAGCTGTACAATTCGGCGGCTCTCGCCTCGTTCCCAGACGCCCTTGGTAGTGGTGACAGACACAAGAAAGTGGCGAAAAATTGGCGGGAGACCGCAGAGAGCCTACTGCGCAACCAAGCGCAGATACAGTGGAATTTCGAATCAGAAACCGAGTTGGCGGCAGGCGCCGAATCGACCCCGGCTTCGCTGCGACACCCCTGCTTGGGGCGTTGGGACCCACGATGGCGTCAACGGCTCAAAGCCGCCGAGACCCTTGGGGGCGCTGGCGGCGTTTTCAGCACTACCGCTAAGTAGTCTTGTGACAAGTCGCGGAGGCGCCGCTCGAGCCCGAGACGGTGGACCTGATCATTTCGAATCTCGCCCGCAATAACTTCGCCGATCCGCGAGTGGCCTTGAATGCCTGCGACTGCTGTGCCCGAAGCGGAGCCGAGCTTCTGCTCACCACCAACATCGAGGGCCACATGGCCGAGTTCTACGATGGATAACGACAGTCGCTCGTAGACCTCGGCCTTCTTGACCATCTGCCGGCCCTCGACGCCCACGTCTCCCATCGAGGGACCACAGACTCCATCGTCGCGCTGCTAGGAGAGGCGGGCTTCCAGATCTCGAGCGTCGAGACCACTCGAAGGCCTCATCAGCTTGATGATTCCCGTGGTATGCCTGCAAGCCACGAAGCTCTAGGCAGGCTTCCCCGACCGTGCCTCCGCCCCTGCCTACTGCTCTCGTTTCGGACTGAACACGGGATCGCGCTTTTCCACAAAGGCCTTCGCGCCCTCGAGCATGTTGGTCGGAATGAGCACTGATTGGTGCCGATGCTCGAGGTCCAGTTGTTCGGAGAACGTGTTGTTCGTGGCCTCCGCAATTGCGCTTCGAATCCTCGTTATGGCGTTCGGCGACGAGCGCTTGAGAATGTCTGTGACCTCGTTCACTGCGGCATCGAGCTTGTCGTCGTCGACTGCATCCCAAATAAGGCCCCAATTCGACGCCTGTTCCGCGGAGATTGTTCCCCCGAGCATTGCGATCCCTCGGGCGCGCGCCGCACCAACCCGACGGGGCAGTTGCCATGACGATCCAAGATCGGGAACGATTCCCAGACGAGGGCCGAAGGTCGCGACGAAGGATGCGGAACGAGCCGCGATCGAAATGTCGCATGCCAGGGCGAGACCGAGTCCACCACCCGCTGCAACTCCGTTGATCCGCCCCACCGTCGGCACAGAACAGTCTGCGACCGCGCGCATCGCCGGGTTGAAGATCTCGGCCATCGTGTCTTGACCAACGCCACCGACCTCGCGATTGTGAACCGCTGACAGATCGGCGCCCGAACAAAACCCGCGCCCCGATCCGGTGAGCACGACAACGCGCACTGATTCGTCCGACTTGATGCGCGCGAACGATTCCGAGAGTGCGGTCATCAACTGATCGTTCATCGCATTGAGGCGCTCGGGCCGATTGAGAGTGATCGTCGCTACACCGTCTTGGGTCTCGTACTGAATCGTGCTCATCGCGAAACTCTACGGCAGACTTCGATGTGGGGGAAGCGAGTTTCATGATGACTCGCGCCGATTGAGTGCCAAAGCGTGAAGCGTACTCGTGATCGTCAGCCTGGTGGATCGTCGATCCAACATGGTGAACCGCATCATGCGTCGGGGATGAAGCAAATCGACGCGCCCCCGGCGTCCATCTCGCTCGATTCGGCGCTAGGTCGGATCCACACCGACTCTCACCATCCGCTTCCCGCGGTTCTCTCCGGCGAGGAGTCCGATGAGCCCTCGCGGCGCACTTTCGAGCCCGTCGAGGATGTCCTCCACGACCTTCAACTGCCCTGACGCTGCCCAGCTTTCGAGATCGCGGATTGCAGCCGCGTCGCGTTCTGGAAAATCAGACGCGATAAAGCCGCGCATGGTCAGTCGCTTTGTCACAAGGAGGCCGGGAACGCCGAGCGGGCCGGTGGGGCTGGCGCTGTCGTACTGAGAGACGGCGCCGCAGCACGAGATCCGTCCATTGAGGCTCATCGCAAAGAGCGCGGCCTGAAGGATGTCGCCGCCCACGTTGTCGAAGTAGATATCCACTCCAGCGGGGCAATGTTCACGGAGTGCGGCTGACATTTTTGCGTTTTTGTAATCAATGCACACATCGAATCCCAGCTCCTGCTCGACCCAGCGGCATTTCTCAGGGCCGCCCGCGATGCCGACCACACGGGCGCCCTTGAGCTTGCCGATCTGGCCGACGAGTGAGCCCACGGAGCCCGCTGCGGCCGATACGAGCAGCGTTTCACCCTCGCCGACCCCAAATAGCGTGAGAAGCCCGTGATAGGCCGTGATTCCTGCGACTCCCAGCAGCGAGTGGTGATGGCTCAATGGCCGTTGATCGCCAACCGGACGGACAACTCGCGCATCCATCGCCGCAAACTGCTGCCAGCCAAGCTCGCCCATCACGAGTTCGCCTACCGCGTGTTTCGAGCTTCGTGACTCTACGACCTCGCCGAGGGCGTATCCGTGCATGATCTGACCGGGTTCGACTGCCGATTTATAGGTCGCTCCTTGCATCCAGGCACGGTTCGCTGCATCAAGGGAGAGCAAGACGTTCCGGACCAGCAGTTGTCCATCAGCGAGGGTCGGAACCGCGCCATTCCGGATCTCGAAATGAGTTTCGGCGAGCTTTCCGCGGGGCGTTTCGGCCAGAACAATCTGCATGTTCGTCGTCATGAGGTCTCTCCTTGGAGTGTGTTTCTGTAGGTGTCGGGTCTGAGTGCGAAATGCTGGGGGCTAGGGGTATCCGAGCGCCAGCTCAATTATCAACCTGTCATTCGACTCGCGCTTCATTGCAGGAGTCAGAGTTCGTCGAGGCCGAGTTCGCGCCTTCGTTTTTTGGAAAGACCGAGAGATACGACGCGATGTGACTCTCGCAGGAAGTGCTTCAACTCGCGGTCGGAGAGCCCGGGCGATGCGTAGTGTTGCACCCATTTCATGCCTCGTGAAGCGAAGTACGGTGCAGGACGAACGCCGGGCTGTCGCAACAGAATTTCGTAGGCGTCGATGCCTTCGGTCTTGAACGTGAAGGCTGGCACGTCTTCGGCCCACCCTCCGATGGCGAACAACTTGCCTCCCACCTTCCATACGTGCGATTCGCCCCACTGGACGACATACGTGGTCGCGGAAAGCATGTCGCAAAACTTGTTGAAGGACTGGTAGGTCAATGTCCGCTCCGAGCAATCACCGAAAATACAGTGATCGCCAGAATGTTCAGGATCGGCTTCGGTTCCGAGTCACACTGGAGTGGAGTGGATAGGCAAAATAAGCGGCGTTTTCAGCACCACCGCAAAATAGTTTTCTGACAAGTCGCTTTCGGATGAGGCGCCAAGGGGCCGTTTGGGGAAGCAGCTCACACGCGCGAAGGCCTCGAATCCGAATTGATTAAGGGCGACGTATCGAGCCACAAGCCCGTCGAACTCTACGACGTCGTTGTGGCGAACTATTTCCTGAGTCTCTGCTGTGATATTAGGAATCAAGTCGGACGTTATTCATTAGGATAGCTTCTCGCGTAGCGCTTCGTATGGCGTCTTACCGCCATGAGCTCAGTGCGGGCGGTCGGGCTCGACGACCGACTCGGCTGTCTTCGATCTGGGCGCGAAGGTGGAAGGGCTCGCCAACATGATCTAGCGGGCGAGTGCAGCGCAA
>JAQBEG010000458.1:0-15896 GCA_032123985.1 Deltaproteobacteria bacterium | reverse complement strand
CCTGCTGTTCGGCAGGTCGAGAGGGCGCGGTGCCGGATTCAGGTGGATATTTCGAGCGGCCCCGCTGAGCCAGTCTCGCGAAGCAGAGGTCCATGAATAGGGCCGTGCCGGGCTCCGGCAGCGAGAGACCAAGCCCCGGCTCTGCCGCCGAGGGCCGATCCGCGCGACGCTTCAGATCGTGCTGGACTCCTGAAAGCCGCGGTACTCAGCAATCATTGCGACCGGGCGCAGGCTTTGTTTCAGCTGACGAAGGCCCGACCTCCCCACGTCCGACCCGTCGTTGACGCGATCGAATCCCGCGAGGCCGGCGAGGAAATGGGCGCGCTGGAAGTAGGAGAGTCCACGAATCTCCGGATCGCATTTCGCTTCCAGGAAGCAGGCAACCCCCGGGCGAAGCGCGCCCCCGAAGCCGAAAGCCACCAGGCGCCCCTCGATCAGGATGACTTCACCCACGACGTCCGGAGTCGTTAGACTCGGAACGAGGTCCAGGACTCGGCGGGTGCCGCCGACACCGCCGGATGTCCCGTGCAATGCACGGTGCTGCTTTCCCCATCGCGCGAGCAGCTCGCGGCAGCCTTCATCGTGGGCCGGTGTCCAGGCGGTGACCTCGACGTCGGGCAGGGCCTCGACCAACGCGACGTTGCGGCGCAGCGTCCGGTAGCGACGGCCTTCGAGGTTCGCGAATTGTGCTGGGTCGAAGAGATACTGCTGGCGTCGCTCCTCGACACGGAGTTCGAGAAGGCTCGCAACCGTCGGTGCATCCCGTTCGTCGATGCGCAGCACCCGCGCGGACGAGTCGCCGTTGTACGCGTTGCATCGCTCGAGACACCGACGTAGAACCGACGGCTTCATCGGAGTCGGGGCGACGGGAAGCTCGAGGCGTTTGACCCCCTTTCGCTTGCGCCAGAGGAAGAGGCAGAGCGAGCCTTCGTCCTCGATCCACAGGATCGCACTCCGGCCGGGTCGCTGACGTGAGAGGAGATAGGCGAAATAATAACCGAAGGTCATCTGGTTCCCGGCTTCGACGGCTTGCTTGTAGCGCGCGAGATCCTTCGCTTCGAGGAGAGCGAGTCCCTCGAGAGCGCCCGTCAGCGGGGGATTGGCCATCGTTCTTCCTTGGGCTTCCAGTACGAGTCGCGCCGCAGAGTCGCACGCGCGCCGTGCTGTTCAAGCGGTTCCGATCGATCTTTCGGGTCGAAGCATTCGAATCTTTTGCCCACGCGGCATTCATCAGCAATCGACACGCAACGATCGCGCGCCCCGCACGTATCTTGCGCTGGAGCCGCGAAGTCGCCTCCTCGCAGCGCCTTCGCAGGCTTGAGTGTGGGTCGCTCAGACGATAACGTCGGCCCATCCCGCCGAGGCCTGTATGGATATCGAGACGATTGCCCATTTCGTCGGGCCCAACATCTTCTGCCAGACACCGCTCGTCCATTTCCGACTCTCCGGAACCGGGAAGCTCCCCCGCACCGATCTCGACTCCGATCGTCGAGACCTCCTCCTGCATCTCTTTCCCGGCCTGGCTACGGTGCCGGAAACATGCGGCGAGGCTGAACTCTTCTCATCGACGAATGCCGACCGCCGTTTTCCGATCAATCATGCGATCGAACATATCGCCATCGAGCTCCAGAACCAGGGCGGCGCCGAGCTCAGCTGCTTCCGTGCGTCGATCGCCCGACCGATCCGTGCTCGATCCGTCCTGGTGCCCTTCGAGGAAGTCGAACTCTGCGACCTGGCCGCGCATCTGGCTTGTGATCTGGTCGATCGCCTCGCAAACGTCGAAAGCGCCTCCGACGAATCGATCGCACCCGAATTCAAGAGGAGGATCAATGCGTTCGTCAAGACTGCACGGCGACGAATGCTTCCCGTCCAGGATCGGGCGTTTGTTCGGGCCGCCCACGACCGCGACGTACCGACCCACCGGATCGCGGGGCGCATTATCCAGCTCGGCCAGGGGTGCCACCAGAAGCGCGTGAGCGCGACGAAGACGACCCTGACGAATGTCGTAAGCAACGACCTTGCCGCCAATAAGGATTTCGCGCGGCGCGTTCTCAAGGGCATCGGGCTCCCCTTGCCACGCAACGAACGCGTCTACCGAAGCCAGGATGCCGTCGCCGCTGCGCGACGTCTGGGCTTCCCCGTAGTCGTGAAGCCAAACCAGGGCAACATGGGCCATGCCGTCAGTGTCGGGATGCGGAACGCGGCGGAGGTACGAGCCGCCTACAAGCGCGCGCGCGAAATCGATCGATCCGTGCTGGTCGAGGAAGTCGTGGAAGGCGAAGACTTCCGGGTCCTCGTGATCGATGGGAGATTTTGTGCCGCCTCGAAGAGGACACCCGGCCACGTGGTGGGGGACGGGGTCTCGACGATCGAACAACTCGTCGAGACGCTGAATGCCGATCCACGGCGAGGATCCGGACCGAGAAGCCCCTGGACAAGCCTGAGGCTGGACGATCAAGCGGACCGCCTGCTCGCGGACCTCGGGCTCTCCCGCACGTCCGTTCCGCCCGAGGGCGAGACAATCTTTCTCCGCCGGAACGCCAACACCTCTGACGGCGGAACCGCGATGGACGTGACCGACGACATCCACCCCGACAACCGCGACATCGCCGAGCGGGCCGCCCGGGCGATCGGCCTCGATATCGCCGGCGTCGACTTCCTCATGAAGGATATCGGTCGTTCGATGTGGCGCAGCGGCGGCGCGATCTGCGAGATCAACTCGCGCCCGGGGCTTCGCAAGCACATGTGGCCTGCCAATGGTCCGGCGCGCGACATCATGACGCCCATCGTCGATATGCTCTATCCGAAGGGCGAGCCGAGCCGAGTGCCGATCATCGGTGTGCTCGGAATCGACAAGCGCACGGCACGGAGCACCACACGCCTGCTTGCCTATCTCCTCGAATCCGACGGGCGACGCGTCGGACTCGCGGTCTCCCACCAGGTCCACATCGGCGGACGCCGGAGTCGAACGGGACGACTCTCCGCGCCCGAGGCGGCCCGGATGATCCTGCTCGATCCCGACGTCGACGTGGCTGTCCTCGAATTCACGGTGAACGAGGTGGTTCGTGACGGACTCGGCTGCGATGCATTCGACCTCTCCTTGATCGTCCCGAAGCGGGCAGACATCCAGACGGCCGCCGCGGAGACCGACGACATCGACGACATCGACGAGGACCGACTGCCCCGCAAGGTCCGGGATGCCATCCGAGTCGTCGCCCAGACGACGAGGTCGGCACTCATCAGCGAGGAACACGACGCGCTCAGCAAGGCACTGCGCTCGGAACCCAATGAGGCCGAGCTCGTCGCGGTCAAGATCGAGAATGCGGATCCGCAACGGGAGACCGCGGATGCCGACGGTTCGATGCTGCTCGAGGAAGAGCAGATCCGCGCCCAGACCCTCGCGAGCCAGGCCGCGATCCGGCTCGGTGTGTCGCGCAGAGCAATCCGACGTGCCCTGCGCCGCTTCGACCCCGCCACCGGGCGCCGCAGGAAACACACTCGCTAGGTCCGCTCGAACCCACCTCGGGCACTCAGCGAGTTCCTCCGTGCGACCTTGCTTCTTCTCCACCCCGAAGCCGGAGCGGCTCCCACGATCGGGATCAGGCCGTCTCGTCGGGCTCCACTTCGGGAGCGTCCTCGACGATCCGAGGTGGACGGACGAAACGTCCCTCGGACAGGTCGCCGGTCCAGCCCTCGGTGAGCACGTGCAACTGCATACCGACGAATCCCGCTGGCGAGTCTTCCGGCACGACACCGATGTCGCTCTCCTCGAGACGGGACCCATCGACGATCGTGACCGAGCCACTCCCCATCACCCGCACGCGATCTCGGCCGTCGAGTTCGAGGGCCGTATCTTCATCGAGCCCCACACCGAGCAGCGACGGATTACAGAGAACCGCCGCCAGCAGCCGCCCGAACCGGTCGCGCGCCCGAAAATGCTGGTCGAAGATCAGGTTCGAGACCAGACCGAATCCAGGGCTCATCCGTGGCGCGTCGAGGCGTGCAGCGGATCGCGCGCGGCCACGCGCGATCATCACGGCCCCGAACGCCGAGGCGCCGGCGCTCGTGCCCCCGACATGAAGCCCCTCGCGGTAGCGCGCCCCGAGCCGTTCGATGAGCTTCGAGCCAGCCAGCTCAGAGACGAGCTTCAGCTGGTTGCCGCCGACCAGGAAGACGCCAGTCGCCGACTCGAGGGTCGCCAGGAGCTTCGGCGCGTCCGCCTCCTCGCGCTTCTGCGGATGCACGAAAGCGACGTCCCCCGCTCCACACGCCCGAAAGGCCGCATCGTATTCCGCCACCTTAGTCGTCGGGTCGCTCGAAGCTGTCGAAACAACCAGCAGACGCGCATCGGCGCCCCCACACAATGCGATGAAGCGCTCGAGGACCGGCGTCTCGCTGGTCTTCTTTTCCCGCCCACCGATTGCGAAAAGGGTGCCGCGCTCCACTTCCGCCTCACGAACCGACAACCGAGGCCCTCCCGCGATCCGTGGCCTGATCCACGCCGCCCTTCACGACCGAGAGCGCCTGCGCGTCAGAAACGCTGCGATAGCGCTCTCGGGCGACGCCGACGATGCGCTCGACGACTTCCGGAAAGGACGATCGGGCGACTGCCGCGGCCACTTCGAAGGGGCCTCCTTCCTCTAGACCCGCGAGGGAGTCCACGGCGATCAGATAGGGTGTTCCCGAGCGGGAGAGGCGAATGCGGACACGCGCCGAATCCCGTCCCCCGACCGCTCGATAGGCGTCTCGCGCCATCTCACGGATCTCTCGTTCGAGGACCGGGTCGAGCTTCGCGGGGCACTCCCGCCCTTCGGAATCGGGCATGACTTCGACGAGCGGAAGGCGCTCGATGAGATCGTTCCCGATCAGCGGGACCTCGATCTCCCGCCCCACGATGTACTGCTCGACGACCGCTTCTGGTCCTTGCCGCCGCAGAACCTTTCGAGTGGCCGAGTCGAGCGCCTCGCGATCGCGTGCGACCACGAGGGAATGACCCGCTGCAGATCGGGACTTCACGGCGACGGGATAGGCGAGCCCTTCGATTCCTTCTCCGACACGCGTCACGACTCGGAAGCTCGGCGTCTTGATCCCCACCGCGGCCAGGGCCTGGGAACGCAGGACATGATCGCTCGCGAGGGCGTGGCCGAGGGGTGTCGAGCCGACATAGGCGACCCCTGCCATCTCGAGCATCGATGCGACATGCCCGGAGGCGGCGACCCCCTGAATCCCCGAGGTGAGATCGAGCACGATCCCGCCCGGTTCGGTCGTCCTCGGATGCGGCGGCATGAATTCGCCAAGATTCGTGAACAGCGTCGTATCGCCTTCGAAGCGCTCGACCATGTGACCTCGCTCGCGCAGGGCCTTCGCGATCCGTCGAACAGCGGCGCGGCTATAGCCGCCCTTCACCTGAACACCCAGCCGTCCGATCGTCCCCGCACGACGACGATTACGCACGATCGCAATCCGAAGGGCCCCCTTGTCGGCGAAGAGTCTCGGAATCACAACGCCGCTCAAGGAGGCGTCCCAATCCTGGAAGAGGCGAAGGTCCAGATACTCGGAGACGAGGATGATCATGATCAACTCGCTCAACACGAGCTCCGGGAAGTTGAGAACGACTTCGCGTAAGAGGGGGATCTGGGAGATGACGGCGATCAGCATCGCGATCCCGACCGTCATGCCCGCGCGCCAGAGGGCGACCAGGCCGCTGTTCTCGTCGAGCGTCTTCGCGATGCTCTCCGAAAGCAGGCCGAGCACGATCACCGGGAAGAACGCGAGCCGCCAGAGCATCTCCGAACGGGTCCACGGCGCGACCAGGAGCGCCAACACCAACACGATCACACCGATGGTCATGATGACCGAGAGCCGCGCGGTTCCCGGTAGGCGGATGCGTCGGAGGGTCGGACGGACCCCGACGATGATCGTCACGACCACCGCGATCAGGATCAGACTCGGCACGATCCCGCTCGCCTGGAACCCGACGGAGATCAGGATTGCGCGGAAGCCGATCACCCGAATCCCGAAGGTGAGACGCGCCGTCGCGATGATCAGCGCACTCATCGGAAGGAAGAGCATGTAGAGGACCGAGCTCCGGTCGTTCGACGGGATCGAGTGCAGGGAGAGCGCCCGGTCGAGCGTTCCGCCCAGCGAAGCCAGCCACGTCCCGGAGAAGGAGGAGCCCAGCACGTCCGGAAGCGAGAGGGTTCGGATCAGGACGATGGCCAGCGGCACCGCGGCCGCCGTCAGCAATACACCGAGTTCGGCTTTGGACAGATTCCCCTTGGGCCGGAGCCACGACATCGGCCACCGCGGGGCTTCCTCGACATCCTCGACATCCTCGACCTCCGGCGTGGCCGCGGGCATGTCAGCTCGCCTTCTTCTCGATCGCGACGACCGCGGAGAGCCCAGGGAAGAGATCCTCTTCGTGTGGGTCGAGCTTGACCCGCGCGCTCACGACCGGTGCGTCCCGCATCCGATCCTGGCGGCGCTGAGGGACTTCGGAATCGGGGAGCTCGATGTCCGTGGCCACCGCCAAGGACTCGACGACACCGCCGAACTCGAGACCTGGATGGGACTTGAAGGTCACGGTCGCTCGAGAACCGACCTCGATCTGGCCGATCTGATCCTCGTCGATCCAGGCTTCCACCCAGATTTCCTCCCCGAGCCAGACCGAGATGATCGGTTGTCCGGCGACGGTGGAGCTACCGGGCTCGACGATCCGGCGCACCACCGCTCCGTCCTCCGGTGCGCGAATGGTCGCACTCGCAAGATTGGCCTCCGCGAGGGCGAGCTCCGCTTCGAAGCCCGAAATCTCGGATTCGAGGACCGAGATCCGTTTCTCCCGCACGGCCAGCCCGTCGTAGACATCCCGCGCGAGATCCTGTCCTGCGGCTGCGGACGAGCTTTCTGCCCGCGCCGCGGAGACGAGAGCCTGGGCGGTCCGCAGCTCCGTCTCGGCCTCGCGAACACGATCCTGCGCGACGAGACCCTGCTCTGCCAGGGAGCGTCGGAGTCCGAGACGCCGCTGGGCCTCGTCGGCACGACTCTGTGCGGCGAGCAGCTCCGCTTTCGAGGCCGAAAAATCCGCTGATACCCCACGCAGCGAGCTCTTCTGGCGCGAGCGTTCATTCTCGATCGCCAGCCTCTCGATCTCGAGCTCTCGCACGGCCTTCTCGAGCTGGAACCGGGCCTGGCTTCGCTTCGCCTCGAAGTGGCGGTCTTCGAGCCGGGCGATGATCTGACCCGCGGCGACGAGATCTCCGCTGTCCACTTCGATCGCCTTCACAACGCCGTCGAGCTGCGCCCCCACGTCGGCGATATGGCCACGCAGGACGGCATCCCGCGAAACGACGTGGGTCAACCGGTATTGAGCCCACAGGAAGACCGGCGTCATGGCCGACAAGAGCGCCACGCCGACCAGTGTCGGGATGGCCCATTTCCGGAATTCGGGCGAGTTGAAGAAAGTCCAAAGCGGAGAGGCGACTCGTTCGTCCGGGGCCGTCACCTGGGAGACCAGGCCCTGCCCCAAGGCGCCCGACACAGAGGAGAAGAGCAGGTCGAAGACCTGCTCGAGAGCATCGGGGTCCGCCGCGAAAGCCGCGAAAGTGGCACTCGACCCTGTCGTCGGCTCGTATCTCGCCATCGGTTGGAGATCGTGGTCGCGGGCGGCCTCCGCCATCGCCTCGCTCCACTTCCGACCGTCTTCGGCCGACATCTCGCCGCTTCCTGCGTCCACTTCCTCGAGCCGCACGGGCCCCGATCCGACGTCGGCTTCCTTGGATTCCGGCTCGTCCAAGTCCTCGCTCTCGATCAGGGTCATCGGCACACGCAGGAAACGATGCGGGTCCGGCGCGAAGTCCGGCCGCTTCGAGCTCGGGGCGATCCCCTTCGGAAAGCGGCGCGAGGGATTCGGGAAGGTATATGCACCCGGCTGCGCGATGACACAACCGTTGATCCGCTCCGGCTTGAGCATTGCGTAGCGCATCGCGAAGCGCCCCCCGCCCCCAAACCCGAAGAGATGGAATCGCTCGGTCGAAGCCCCGGACAGGAGCGCAACCTCGTCGAGGACGCGCTCGAGGATTTCATTGCTGCTCCGCCGTTCGTCGACCGGGTCTCGGCTCCGCCCCAGGCGCTGGTAGTTCGGAAAGCGCTCCCGAGAGAAGGAAGGCACGACCAGTACGACGCCCTCCTTCTCGCAGAGAGTGTGGAGCGCATCGGCCTGCCCCTGGCCGTCCCGATCGATGTCGTGGATCGCGACGAGCACGGGAGCATCGATCGCGCCCTGGGCGGGCACGTAGACGTAGTAGGTATTGCCGGAATCGTCCTGCAGCGCGCGGTGGAGCACCTTCGAGGAATCGAGCGGTGCGCTCCGATCGAATTCCTCGATCACGTCCGATGGCGTCGCTTCGACGCTATTCGGGGTCGAAGCTTCCATTCGCGCTCCCTTCCCCGAAGAAGGCGGCAAAGACGCGCTCTCCGAGTCCACTGCGCAGGATCGACCGCTTGAACGAGTGATCGCAGTCCTCGATCTCTTCGTACTGGCAGCGCGATTCAACGTAGTACACTGTCGCGCAGTCCTTCATCGCCTGGACGAAGCGTCGTGCACGCTCGACCCGACTCACGCCCTGGTCACCGTCGATCCGCTCGCCTCGGCGAAGTCCCGTCTCGACGACGTCGTCCGAGCCGACCAGAACGGTCATTGGGACCTCCAAAAACTCCTCCGCGTCGAAACGAACGCCCCGGAGATGCCTGTTTGGCCGGATCCCGCGCGGAAATCGCCGCGTCGTATCCGGGAAAGTATACCAACCGGCGGCAGCGAGGACGGCATGGGCCAACCGATGTGGATGGGCCATTGCATAGCGATGTGCGAACTGGGCGCCTCCCGAAAACCCGAAGAGATTGATTCGATCCGCTCTCGCCCCCGTCGTGGCCGCCACCTCCGAGAGGATCAGATTGAGTGCGAGATCGGCCCGTTTGCCCCGGCCTTCCCGGCCGAGCCGCTGGTAGTCGGGATACTGATCCTTGTCGAAGAGCGGTGCCACCAGGATTGCCCCGTGGATCTCGCAGTAGGCAGCCAGCAGCCGTGCGTGCTCGTCTGCATTGCGCGAAATGCCGTGGATCGACACGACGACAGGAGCGTCCTCTCCTCCCGAACTCGGGATGTAGATCATGTATTCGAGACCCGGGTCGGCCGCGAGAACGCGGCGCACGAGGCGCTTTCGACCCGCCGAAGGATTCTTCGCAACCACCTTCTCACTCATCCTTGAGTCGTTCGCCGCCTGCAGCCCACGCCAGGATTTGCCGGGCGACTCTGACATCCATCAGATCTTCTCGACTGTAGGTCTCGAGTCCGGTCGCGAGTCGGGCTTCGTCACATTGGAGGGGAGCCGCGGTCATGACACCGGAGAGGCCTGCGATCGCAATGCCCCGCTGTCGCATCCAGTTGATTCCGGCGAGCGCACCCATCGAATCACGCGCCGTGAAGATCACGCCCCCGACCATTTCGTTGAAACGGGCCGACTCGAGGAGCGCCGCCGTCTCCGCCTGAAGAATCCCATCCGCAACTTCAAGGACGATCGCATCCGTACCTGCCTTGGTGAGATGTCCGACGAGCGTGACGAGGATCCGCTCGACCTCCTCTGCGTCGACGCGGTAGGTGGAGGCGTGTCCCGCGTCCGTGAAGTCCAGCACCGGATCGGCGCCGGCATCCTTCAGCAGCCAGGTGTCTCCACCCGCACCCGTCCCGGTGACCTTCGCGAACCCCACTCGAAGGCCGCTCTGGGTGAGCCCCCGCACGAGGCAGGCCGCCGACTCGGTCTTGCCAGCGTCCATGGCGGTGCCGACGACGGCGATCATGGTCGGCGGGGATTCTACGATTCCGAGCATGGGATCGATCGCATGATCCCGAAGGTTCACCCGACCGCCTTCGGCGTCGAGTACCAGCCCGACCGGAGTGATCTGGGAGGGGCCGCGCGAGATCCGGCTATGCCAAGACAGTGCCTTGGCCGCGACGCCTCCGCCGGCGACGAGCTGACAGGGGCCGAGGGTCTTGGGAACGATCGCTTCGAACTGACTTGGTGCGTATCGATTGCCGTAGGCAACGACGATCTCGTCCCCGGTGAAGAGATTCTTCTTTCTTCCACACACGAGCTGGAGCCCTCGGTGGTGACCCAACACGTCGACCTTTGCGAGCACCAGATCGCCGGCTTCGGGCTTCGCGGCGCCGTGGCTGATCCGATAGAGCGGATCACGCGGCACGCGCCGCGTCGTGAACGCCCAGGAGGCATTTGCGACCCGCTCGGCCTCGAAGAGCGACTGTCCTGCGGGCCCCTCTCGCTCCGAGCTAGGATGGGATCGATTCAACATAGGATACAACTCGGTACTCTCTGCTCAGCGCTGCTCGGATCTCCAGCCGGATTCACCTTTTTCAAGGAGCCGCACCGAACGTGACCCTCCGGGGAGGATCCGTTGAGAGCGGGGCAAGCCGTGGGATGCGTCGAGACAGTTATCCACACGGGCATCGAGACCGTCCTTTTATTTGTAACAAAGGTGGGAGATTTATCGCAAGCCAAATGAAGGGAATTCCCAACTATGAGTGCCTAATCTCGACACCAACGTGTCGCAACGGACGGCGATTCGAGTCTCTTGCACTCGAGTTGCCGGTGCCCTTGTGCGCGGGCGACCGGCCTCAATGGGCGAGCAGAACTCCCAGTCACAAAGCCTGGGCGTGCCCCAGCACGATCGCTCCCCTGGTCGCGCTGTGCATGGTGATACTCGCCGCGGGAACCGGGTGGGCACGAGACGAGGCCTGCGAGGCCGTGGGTGCTTGCCGAGACCGCTTCGCGCTCGAATCGGGTGGGTTCATTCCGATCTACCGATCCCATTCGCTGACCAGCCCCACGGCGATCGAACGTGCGGTGGTCGTTATCCACGGCAACCGGCGCGACGCGGACCGCTACTTCGATGCGCTGACGCACGCTGCGGCCGCTGAATCCCGATCCTCCGACACCCTGCAGATAGCCCCCCAGTTCCAGACAGCCCAGGACGATCCCGCCGGCAAGCAACATTTCTGGAGTTCCTCGGGCTGGAAGATCGGGAATCGCTCCCGAGACCCCGCCCGGATCAGCTCCTTCGAAGTTCTCGACGAGCTGTTCGATGCGATTTGTCCCATCCGACCTGTCGCATTTCCGAAGATGAACACCGTGGTTCTCGTCGGTCATTCGGCGGGCGGGCAATTCGTCCAGCGGTACGCGGCGGGAGGCGCGGGCTGCCCGAATCCCGCGGTTGAGGTGCGCTACGTCGTGATGAACCCGTCGAGCTACCTCTATATCGATCATCGACGCCGTGCGGAGCCCGAAGGCCCCTTCGTCCCGCACCGCTTCGGCTGCTGGGACTATGACGAGTACAAGTATGGACTTGCGGACCTCAATGCCTACATGGAGACGGTCGGGGAGAAGCGGATCAGGGATCGGCTCTTCACCCGAGCGGTCTACTACCTCGCTGGGGAGGAGGACAATCGGCGCGACTCGAGCAGCCTCGACAAGTCCTGCGAAGGGAACCTGCAGGGCCCTCACCGTCTCGCCCGCTTCCTGAACTATCGCGACTACAGCCGCCTCTTCGAGTCCTGGAAGGGATCCGTCTTTCGCACCATCCCCGGGATCGGTCATTCCGGAAAAAGGATGCTGATGAGTGAAACCGCCCGCGAGATCCTCTTTCGCTAGCTCGACCCCGCGCCCGCCCCATCTGCCTCGAGCTTGGCCATCAGGAACTCGGCGAGGTAGCCGACATGGGGAATCACCCCTCGCTCGTAGCGATCCGCATCCTCGGCTTTCCAATCGAAGATCCGATTCTCGGAGCCGATCCCCGACACCCCCGGCTTCGCGTTGATCTCGACGATGCGCAGCTTCCGGTCGGCATCGATGAGCATGTCGAAGCCAATTTCCATCAGATCGCCCGGGAAGTGTGTCTCTAGATGCTCGGCGAGACCGTGAGCGACGTTGCGAATCTCGGCCTCGGTCTCCCCCGCGCTCCCCTTCCCCAGGATTTCGTGGAAGAGATCTTCGGTGACTTCGATGGTGCCTCCCTGGAAGACGTTCGAGAGATCGCTACCAAGCGGAGCCAGTCGCGTCTCGAGAATCGAATGCCAGCGCTTCGAATCATTGACCATCACCACCCGGACATCGAAGACCGAGCCCTCGTAGCGGAGAGATTGGATCCCTTCCTGCACGATGTAATTCAGGTCTCCCGCCGCGACCTTCACGACCCCGAGTGCTGCGTCGATCGTGAGCGGCCCCATCACGCGCTGGTTCCCATGGTCGTAGTAGCGAAGGAAGATCTCAGCCCCGCTGCGTCGGAACACGAAGATCTGGTTTCCACGATTTCCTGCACGGGGCTTCAGGAAAACGAGTTCGCTTCGATCCAGAAAGGCCTCCACCTGCCGAGGTGATCCGATGAAGTTCTCCGTATAGGGATGGAGGCCCGGTCGATACTCCTCGACGACAGAAAACGCCTTGTATTTGTCCGAAACCATCTCGGAGAACGCGAAGGGCACGTATACCGAGACCCCGTACTTCTCTGCCCACTTCTTGAAACCGGCGTAGCCCATCCCCTTGTTGATCAGCTTGCGCGTACGATAGGTCCAGTTCGCATTGACCCTCGGCACCGGCCGCGCCGCAGGGACGAGATCGTCGTCGACGATCCGATAGCCCTGAATCTCGCCCAGGACAGCCGGGTCCTCTCGCATCACGTCCCGGGGCGAATACATGAAGACCTCGATTCCCGACGGTTTCAGGATTCGGTCGAGCAGCAAGGCCCGATTGATCACGGACGGGCTGAGCTCGTTCCTCGGGTCCTTCTTCTCAGACGAATTGCAGAGCAACCCAAGGGTCTTCATGCGAACGCTTTCTTGCGAGGCGCGCCGGTCGGGACGCGCGAGTCGAAAATCGGGAATCCGGATGACCCACTCAAGGGTGGGAACCGCCGTCATGCGGCGAGTGGATGAAACGGTAATCGGGATAGGCGTTCATGAATGCGCCGCCCCGACGAGCGCCTTGCGGCCTTGCTCCAACCAGCTCGCACACTCGGGCGTCAACGCGCGATCGACCATCGCCTGATACTCACGCAGCTCCTTCTCCCCGAGCAGCTCGCGCCAGCGACCGTTCGTGCCACGATTCAGGAACCGCTGGGCACCGCCGTCCCACATCTCCGCGGCGTTGCCGAGCACCTTGTCCGCGCTCTTCTTCATCGAGTCGAATTGCACGGCTGCGACGACGCGCTCTTCCGCGGGGGTGGAGAGTTCGACGTCGAGGAAATCGGCGATGCGCCGGATCTCGATCGCCGGCTGGGAGAGCAGATCACCGAAGTGCACGAACAGGAGGTTGGGCAGATGGCGATAGTCCCACCAGGTCTGTGCATGGTGGCTCGACGACCAGTAGGGATAGCCGTCCGTCTCCCACTCGAACCAGCCGCGTTGGGACCACATCTGCCAGAGATCGAGAGGTGTCTCCGGGCAGCGCGGGAGGGGCTCGCCCACCAGGACATCCGGGTCGTTCATTTTCTCGAACGCGAGTTCGGAATGCCCGCTGAAATGATTCCAGAGTGACATGAAGACATCGCGCAGATCGCGACCGACATAGATGTATTTCATGTCGGCCTTGTAGGGCAGGCCGTCGAGGGGCAGATGTGTTTTCAGAAAGCGTCGATGGGTCTGGGCCGAGGTCATTTCGACGATCGCATCGAAGGGCCGAATCCGCATGTCGATCCACGGCGAGATGTCCATGATCGCGCCGGGAATTTCGCCGTCCTGAAAAAGCAGGTTCGCCACAATGGTCTGCATCCAGGTCGTGCCCGACTTGTAGGCGGTCGTGATCAGGATGTCGTCGGATCGCGTCTCGAAGCGATCCCAACGCGGGCTATCGAGATGATGGTGGTTGTAGACGCGGCGGCGGGTGGGAAGAGAGCTTTTGCGGGTCGACATAATGCTGGCTCCAGTCAAATCGGGGAATCCAAAAGCGCGGGGGAGGCAAATCCTACATCAGAGTGCGAACCCTCGGACTCCCCAAGGACGGATTCGTGAGCGACGCCGTCGAGGCGAGACTGAGCGAAGAAATCGACCGCTCGCACGCCCACGTCACTCTATTCGTTCGAGTCGATCTCTCGTATCTTGAGCGTCATCAATACTGCCAATAGAATCATGGTTGCGACCGCCACCAGTAGACCATTGCGTCGGAAGCGATATTCTGACTCGGCTTTCTCGACCAGCAGACTGCCCGATTCGAGCGTCTTCACACCGAGCGCCTCGATGCTCTCGAACTCGCTCTTGTCGAATGCGTGAATTCTGGATCGCGACTGCTTCAAGACGTCGCCGAGTTCCTCGACGTTCAACGTAAGAGGGTCGGTGTCCAGCCCTCTCTCTGCCAGATGTTCGATCTGTGCGGCGAGCAGATTCGTTCCCCGGTCGAGATTCGTGATCGACGTATGGAAGTACTTCGCCGTCTCTTCGCATTTGGGATTGTCCTTGGCGTACTCGCGATGACACTCATAACAGAGGGGGTTCGCCCCTTCATCGAGCATCGAGTCGTCGGTCTTGGCGATGGCGTGAGTCCCGTGGCAGTGCGCGCACTCCGACCAGCCGTTGCGCTCGAAGGCCAGCTTGTGTGAAGTGCCGTCGAAGAGTTCGCCGTTACCGGAGTGGCAGGTGCGACAGACCCCGGCCACCGAAGAGATTTCGGGCGGCATCGCAGCGTGATTGCCGTGGCAGTCGTTGCAGGCCGGTGCGCCCAGATCGCCACGCTCGAGCAATGCGCGGCCGTGGACACTCGTCCGGTAACTCTCGAGTTGATCCGTTGGCAGAGGCTCCCCGGTCTTGGTGAGGTAGCCCTGCATGTAGTCCGCATCGGCGTGGCAGGCACCGCAGGTCGCGGGGACGTTCTTGGGATGGATGGACGAGCGTGGGCTCTTTGCCGAGAGAATCCCGTGAGAGCCATGGCAGCTCACGCATTGCGCGGGCTTCGAATCGCCCTCTCCGAGCAACAGCTTGCCATGCTGACTCTCGAGGTACTTCGAGTACTGATCAGTAGGGAGGTTCGGGTTGAAGCGGCGCATGTATGTGGGGTCTGCATGACAGCGTGCGCAAAATTCCGGAACCCAGGTCCGATCCTCATGACGCTTCGGCGCCTTCGGCATGCTCTGGTAGGTCGGAGGCGACATCACGACGTCCAGGGGATCACCGCCATGACAACCCGCACAGGACACCCCGCGACGAAAATGAACGTCGGACGTGTACCGCTTGAGGTTCAAGTGTTCCGGCGATCCACTCGCCTCCGGATCGGCGGAGAAGATCACCTTGATATCCTGCCAGGGATCCGCGTGACAGACGACGCAGAAGTCTTCCATCAGAAGCTCGATCTCCCTCGGACGCAACTTGAGGTCGAGAAGCGCACTGAGATGGTCTGCTTCGGTCATGACTTCGTATTCGATGGCCTCGTCGAAGAGCTTCTTCGCCCGGGCAGGCAGTGCTTCGAAGTAGGCGCGTTGCTCGGGAGTTACGATGATCTGACCGGTATCTTCGTTGGTCATTTCCAGCAACTCGACGAGCGCCTCGGAAGAAGCGTACGCCGACACTTCCTCGGGTTCAGTATCTGAGAACGCCGGCAGCGCGATGGTGACGATCAGCAGCCCGATAGCAAAGCCTTTCAATGATCGCCTCCCGACGGGGCGGTCACCCGGCGAGCCCGCAACAGTACGACGGCCATTCCCAGGGCCGCCGAAAAGGCCGAGATGACACCAGCGAGGAGGTAGGACAGCCCCCCGAATCCGTGCAAGAGAGCATGCAGGAGGGCCGCGCCGGTGAATACGAAAACCCGATGATCGAAGACCATGACACGCAGCACGGTGACTGA
>JAQBEG010000457.1:0-4122 GCA_032123985.1 Deltaproteobacteria bacterium | reverse complement strand
TCCCTTTCCCTAGACCGTCGAAGCACAGTAGCGAACGATGTCTAGCCCCGGTCCGTCATGGGTCGTGTCTGCGGTGAATACGAGACCGGCACGGCGCGGTTTTCGTGAATGGCTCGACCTCGATTCGGCATCCCGACCTCGTCTGACCGCGGCGATGTCAAGCCGACCGGGCCGATGCCACCCGAGGCTCCGCTTGATTCCACGAAACCCACCCCGCACCGCCCTCTCGCGCCAAAGACAAAGCCGCATCGTGGCCAGACGTTCGCCCGATCCCCACAAAGCCTGGCCTCGAGCCGTCCTTGATCTAAAAGTGAAGAGGTCGGTGCAGTGCGCATTTCGTGAAATAAAGCGCAGCCTTCGGCCGTCTCTCGCCGCCACCCGCTGACGATCTCAGAAGTGAGCATTCGCACGCACTCCGATTCAAGGGCGAGCCATTCACGAAATACACGCTGTGCCGGCGTCGGGACGAGCACCAACCCCCGCAACAACGGATCGGGGCTAGCTGAATTCCTTTTGGAGGACTTCCTGCGCACAGCCATATCCGGGAAGAAAGGTCACGCCCGGGCCCGGATGGCAAGCAGCCCCGCACAAATAGAGACCCTCGATCGGCGTCGCATGAGCCGACCCTTCGAGCGAAGCGCGCGCGGCAAGCATCTGTTCGGGATGGATGAGTCCGTGTGTGAAATCGCCATTGGTGGCACCGTGCATCGCGGCGAAATGGTCCGACGAAAATACGGCCCGCTCGACGATGCGCTCACGGAAGTCCGGCATGAACTGACAGATCCGGTCGATCACCCGTTCTGCCATTTCGTCGCGGAGCTTGCCGCGCTCTTCGTCGGGTGCCTCACAGGGAAAGTAGAAACCGTAGGCACTCGCGATATGAAAGCCCTCCGGTGCCAGGGTCGGGTCCATGATGGAGGGGATTTGAAACGCGACAGGAACATGTTGAGGGAGTTCGCCGCGCTGGCACGCTTCGTAGCTCGCCTGCATCTGCTCGGGATCGGGGACCATGGCGCCACCGAAGCGCGCATGGATGTCGCGATTGAGCGGCGCCCACTCGCCAGCGTACTCCGGCAGCCCATCGAGCTTGAAGAGCAAATGGACCCACGCGCCCTTGTGTTCGATGTTGCGTACGGCGGTGAGAAATTCGCTGGATAGATGTTCTTCGCCGAGCAGTCGCAGGAAAGTCGCGGGCTTGTCGAGATTCGATAGAACCGCGCGCGCCCTTAGGCGCGTGCCATCTCGCATTTCCACCCCGACCGCTCTGCCGTGTTCGACGACAATCCGGTTCACCGACTGCTTCAGGCGTACTTCACCGCCCTTTGCTGTGATCGAGCGCTCGAGCGCCTCCGCCAAGGAGCCCATCCCTCCCTTCACTCGGCGCATCAGACCACCGCTCCCGTTGAGCGCCATCGTGTACACAAGGCAGAAGGCAGAGCCCGGGGTAAAGGGACCCTTGTAGGTGGATTGGATCGCCGCAAAGCAGAGCAACGCGCGCAGTGCGCCATGTTTGTCCGCGTCTGGAAAGAAGCGATTGATGACATCCATCGCCGAGCCCCTGAAAACCAACTCGAGCTGTTCGCGTGCGGCGTCATTGGGCGCATCGGCGAGCAGTTCATCGATGGTCTTGGGCAAGCGACCCGCGGTGAATCGATCCATGACGGAAGCGGGGTATTTGCAGAACCGGATGAGTCGAAAGAAGCCCAACATCGCACTCGGGCCGTGCTGAAATATGATGTGCGCAAGAGTCCGCAATGGATTGCTGTAGAAGAGAAGGGGTTTTGTCCCCGCGTTGGGAAGGTTGATCGCCATCACCGGCAGATCGATGAACTCGGCGCCGTTGCCCTCGAAGTCGAGATCGTCCACCACCTCCTGGGAAAGCGGGAACAGGCAGCTCGCGCCGACTTCGTTGCGGCAGCCCTTGAGGATTTCCCGGGTTCCCGTCATGCCGCCTACGTAGCCGTTCTTTTCGAGAACGAGCACTTTGATGCCACGCTTGGCCAGCGTGGCGGCGGCCGCCAGGCCGTTGTGGCCCGCGCCAATCACAATCACATCTAGGTTGCTGTCGCTCACGCGATTGGATCTCCAGTTGCCGACTCGACTATTCCACTAAGAGTCGATTCGAGGTGTCTTCATCCTAACTGATCACCTGACTGACTCAACGGGTAAGTTGGGACCAGTTCCCGTCCCCACACCTTGTTTCCTAAGCCGTGCGTCGCAGGGTCGAGTTTTTGCCGGGGGCGCCAAATACTGCAAGCGGCGCAGGGGGTCGGAGCAGGGCAGAGATGGAGCGTAGCTCGATGGTCTCTAGGCCGATTTCGGCAGAGCCGAATCGCTCACAGATCGCGCGGCTAGGGCGTCAGTACCCTTCATTATGCCGCGCAAGTCGGGTGCGCCATCGACGAGGGGTTCTGTACACCCGGCAAGGATGGGCGGAGGGAAGGAGTTGCCGTACCCACCTGACGGCGTGTGCGCCACCGGGATGTCGTCGGCAAATACGTCATTGTCTGATCGGCTTGCATGGCTCGGAGGCGGAGATTCCGGGGTGCAAGAGGGCAGGATCATTGTCACCGCCAAGCAAACCATGGCGACCCACGTTGTTCTCGTCAGCATCTGAAATATTCCCTCTTGGGAAACATCAGTATTCCCAAATCACGCCACCCTAGCAGCGTCGTGGTCTGAGCTGTGAGCGATGAGTACAAAAAATCGGGCAATTGTTGATTCGTGATGCCTCTACTGAAGCTTCCCTGCGGACTTGTAAAGCCACGGTTTGCCCACTTTGCCAAGTTAGGCGCCCTATGAAGCCCCCGAGAGCGCATCCGATCCCCAACAGCGAAATCCAGGGTTCGCCTATACTGCGCGCATCCCCTGCTAGAGGAAATCCCGACCAATGAGCGAAATCAATGCGCATCTTCCCGGACGCCTTGCCAATCCCAAGTCCAGTCTTGAGACGGATCCCCGCGCCGACCCGCGAATCGTCGCCGCTCTCCTGGCCGTCGGCGGTTTTGCGCCGGGCCTGGAGCCCGTCTCGGCGGGTGCGTCGTACGAAGAGTGCCTTGCGTACTGTCGGAGCTTCGAAGATCTGTCCGCGAAGGCTCATCCGACCCTCCTGTCGATGATGCCTCCCTTTGACCACGTCGAGCAGACCACCGAGGTCATCCAGGGTGTCGATGGCAACGAACTCACCCTGTACGTGCATCGTCCCAAGGACATCGCCGGCGCTCTCCCCTGCATCGTGCACAGCCATGGTGGCGGCATGGTCCTGATGACGGCTGCCGATCCGAACTACGTCCGCTTGCGCAACAGTCTCGCGAGCCTCGGCATGGTCGTGGTCGGCGTCGAGTTCCGAAACGGGGGTGGCCAGTTGGGCAATCACCCGTTCCCCGCTGGGCTCAACGACTGCGCGCGGGCCGTCCAGTGGACCACCGAGCACCGCGCGGCGCTCGGGATCTCGAAGCTCGTCATCTCCGGTGAGTCTGGCGGTGGCAATCTCGCGCTGGCAACTGCACTCAAGGCCAGGCAAGAGGGCTGGCTCGGCCAGGTCGATGGCGTGTTCGCGATGTGTCCCTACATCTATGGCGGCTACGCGAGCCCCGCAGCCGAACTCCTTTCACTGCGAGAGAACGACGGATACATGGTGGATTGCGCCCAGATGTCGGCGCTCGTGCGGGTCTATGATCCGAAGGGCGAGCACGCGACCAACCCGCTTGCCTGGCCGTATCACGCGGAGCGCGCGGACCTGGAGGGTCTGCCGCCGCACGTGATCTCGGTGAACGAACTCGATCCGCTGCGTGACGAGGGCCTTGCCTACTATCGGAAGCTGGTCGCTGCGGGCGTCTCCGCCGTTGGGCGAACGGTCGCGGGCACGCCGCACGGCGGAGACATGATGTTCCCGGATGTCACGCCCGAGATTTACCAGTCCACGTTGAACGCGATCCACTCATTCACGCGCTCGCTGTAGCTCCACAAACGATGCGAGCTCGGCAGTCCCATAGTCGAAGCAGCAGTGACTGGTAGGCTGTCCTCAGATGAATGATTCAAAGACTCCTTTGCGGAACCGCCTCGTCGTCGCGATTTTTCTCCTCGTGTGGGGTGCCGGTCAGGCGATCAGTGTCTGGGACG
>JAQBEG010000456.1:0-3568 GCA_032123985.1 Deltaproteobacteria bacterium | reverse complement strand
CGCGGATCGATGCGGCAAAGGCATCTCCCGACGATCCAGGGAGCATCGAGTTCATGAAGCTGTTTCGATCCGCGAGCTATCTGGCGGACCATTTCGAGGATTATCCGCTGATCCTCTTCGGGTTCTGTCAATTCGACAAGAGCGGTGGTTCGATCTTTCCGGCGATCTGGAACGCGATGCTCGCGGCGAGGGTCGAGGGCGTGGGGACCGCTCTGACGAGTATCTTTCAGTTTCGGATCGAAGAACTGAAGAAGGTGCTAGGCGTGCCCGAGGAAGGGCATTGGAATTTCAGCGGCTGCGTGACTTTCGGCTACCCGACGGGCCGCTGGGGCGTGGCGCCGCGACGCCCCGCACATGAGGTCTCGTTTCGAAATTCGTGGGACGGCGATCTCGGGTTCGAAATTCCCGATCCGCTCTGGGCGATGGAATAGATGAAAGTTCGGCCGCCACGGATCGTGGTGTCGTAGGGCTCGACTACAGGCTGTATCCCCGCTCATCGTGTAGTGCGAGGTCGAGGCCGCTCGTTTCTTCTTCCGGACCTACTCGAAGTCCGACGATTGCATCGACGAATTTGAGAAGCGCGTAGCTTACGACGCCGGCCCAGACTGCGGTGATCAGTGCTGCAGTGAGTTGGACGCCGACCTGAGATCCAATCGCGAGGCCTTCTTGATTGCCGCCGAGTGCGGCGGCACCGAAGACGCCCGCCAGCACAGTGCCGATGAAGCCGCCGACGCCATGGACTCCGAAGACATCGAGGCTGTCGTCGTAGCCGAAGCGGGCCTTCATGGCAGTCGAAGCCAGGTAGCAGAGCATGCCGGCGGTGAATCCGATCGCGAGACCACCGACGGGTCCAACGACGCCCGAAGCGGGGGTGATGGCCGCGAGTCCGGCAATCGCGCCGGTTGCGATGCCAAGAACGCTGGGCTTCGAGTGCCTGACCCACTCGATCATCATCCAGGTCAGAGCGGCGGTTGAAGCCGAGATATGCGTCACCGTAATGGCCATCGCTGCGTTGCCGTTGGCGCCGAGTGCCGATCCACCGTTGAATCCATACCACCCGACCCAGAGCATGCCCGTGCCAGTGACACACATCGTCAGGTTATGCGGTGGCATCGCGGTCTTCGGAAAACCCTGGCGCGGGCCGATGACGATGCATGCGACGAGCGCCGCAATACCGGCCGTGATGTGAACGACGATGCCGCCGGCGAAGTCGAAGACGCCCCGGTCGCCCATGTCCGCAAAGAAGCCGCCGGCTCCGCCCCATGTCATATGGCAGATGGGTGCGTACACGAGGATTAGCCAGAGCCCCGAGAAGATCAACACGGCCGAAAAACGCATCCGCTCCGCGAAGGCGCCAATGATGAGCGCGGGTGTGATGATCGCGAAAGTGCCCTGGAAGGAGAAGAAGAGAACCTCTGGGATGGTCCCCGACAGCGTACTCGAATCGACGCCCATGAGGAAAATGCGCCCGAATCCGCCGATGAAGGAGTTCAGGTTAGTTTGCCCTTCGACCATGCCGGTGGTGTCGAAGGCGAGCGAATACCCGATCACCAGCCAAAGAACGGTCATCAGGGCTGTCAGCGCGAGACATTGCATCAACACCGACAGCACGTTCTTCGTTCGAACGAGGCCACCGTAAAAAAGGGCGAGTCCCGGGATCGTCATGAAGAGCACGAGTCCCGTGGACGCGAGGATCCAGGCGGTGTCGCCCGTGTCCAGTCCGTCCTCGGCCGATGCGACCATCGGAAGGCCGAGCACGACAAATGCGGAGACGAGAAAGTGATGGATCGAGAAGGCGGGCCGACGACATCCGGGACGAGACATCTAGATTGAGTTCTCCAATGGCTTCTATGTAGACGCGGTTGGCTTGGATTGCACCGCGTGGCGCGTGCGAGACCGAGCGATGGGTATGCGATGTCGAGACTGTGTTGATTTAAGCCAAGATGGGCTTATAAGAGAACAGTTCGGTCGATATTCGCACAATTCGGGGGACAGGTGGAATGAGATTCCACGAACCGGTCAGGGCACCAGGCACTCCAGCCGATCGACGGCGTGAACGGGAGGATTCGGCCCTGCCATCAGCTCGGTGATGGCAGCATAGACCCGCTGTTGCTGCTTGACGCGCGAGAGTCCATCGAAGCAGGAGTCGGTGACCGTGATCTCGAAATGCCCGGGTCCTTGGGGCCGCACGGCGATCGTGGCTGCGGGCATGGAGTTGGCGATCGCCGCGCGAGTCTGGTCTGCGTTCGCCTCCGGCGGAGGCCCTGCGTTGATGATCTGAAGCGCCATGTTTGTCGGGTTGTTCCTAATAGCGAGGGACGTCGGGATCGATCTCCTGGCTCCAAGCGTCGATTCCACCGATCACATTGAAGACCTGAGAGAAGCCCAGGGAGATGAACTGCTCCGCAGCCTGTTGAGAGCGACCGCCGTGATGGCAATGAAGAACGAGCTTCGTGTCTCGCGGCAACGCTTCGATTCGCGCGGCCTCCGCCTCGTTCAGCAGAACGGCGCCCGGGATGGCGGCTATGGCGCGTTCCTCTGGTGTGCGGACATCGAGCAGTTCGATTGGCTCGATCGCATCGATCGATTCTTTGAGTTCACGAACCGACATCGATTGGATCCTGGGAGCGTTGGGGTTGTCTACCCTGAACGCCTGACCGTTCGGCGTGTCGGAAACGTCGATCGAGACGCCGTCGGCGCGCGAGGCGGAAATCGGATCGAGCAGAATGAGGACGCCGTCCGTAAGGGCCTCGACATCGGCGGGCGCGCGTGGCGCGATCGAGAGATGAGATTGGAAGGTCGCATCGACCGAGAGATGAAGCTCGCGACCGCCGCCGCCATGCTCTGCGGCCGCTTGCGTCAATGCCTGGGTCGCGGCGGCGCTGATTTCAATCTTCGGTTGAATGACCTCTATCGGTTCGACGCCAAGAGTCGCGTAGATCTCTCCGGAGCCAAACATCTCTTGGATGATGTCGCAGCCGCCGACGAATTCGCCTTTGACGTAGAGTTGCGGAACGGTCGGCCAGGAGGAAAATGTCTTGATGCCGTCGCGTATATGCGGTGCCGAAAGAACGTCGACCGTGTGATAGTCGGGGAGCATCGAGTCGAGGATTCCGACTACGGTCGCCGAGAATCCGCATTGGGGCGACCGGCGATCGCCTTTCATGAAGAGCACGACTTCGTTCGATCCGATCAGCTCGGTGATTTCCTGGTGGACGCCTTCGTCGAGGGCCATCTCGTTCTCCCTTAATTTTCAATTGTCTCGAGTCGGTTCTTCACTGCCGAAGCGCCCGTCCTTGGCGTCGAGAAGACGTCGCCTGAGGACAGAATCGGAACGGGACAGAGAAGCGACTTCGCGGATTCCTGCGCGCGCTGAGCTGGTGCGGGACGCCAGCCCGCGAGAAATCGGATCGTAGCAGAAGACATTTCTTTCCCGCAGGGAGACGAACTCGAAAAATGCGCATTGGGAGAATCGCTTACTCGCTGCAACGGCGGACAGTTGCGCCGATTCGGCCACATTGGAGTGTTTCCGTGACCCCCTCCGGTGACCTGGGAGCAGGCGCCGCTG
>JAQBEG010000455.1:0-3968 GCA_032123985.1 Deltaproteobacteria bacterium | reverse complement strand
TCGAGGGGGATGGGACCGCGGGAGATCCGTTCGGAGAGATCTTCGCCCTCAACAAGCTCCATGACCAAGAACGTCACCGCAGACATGTCACCCTGAGCGAGCGAGTCCGACGAGCGAGTCGAAGGGTCTCCCGAGGATTTGGATGGCGCTGTTCCCGAATCGGCGCTCCGAGCTTCGGGGGATCCTTCGACTCGCTCCGCTCGCTCAGGATGACAGGGAGGGGCGCTCTCCAATCCGTACAAATGCGCGATGTTCGGGTGGTTGAGACTCGCGAGAACCTTCGCCTCGCGCTCGAATCGCGCGAGGCGGTCGGGATCCTCGGCGACATCCGCCGGGAGCACCTTGAGCGCGACCTCACGGCCGAGTTTGGTGTCCTCGGCGCGCCAGACTTCGCCCATCCCGCCGGCGCCGAGCTTGCCGGTGATGCGGTAGTGCGCGAGGGTCGTGCCGATCATGTTGGACCTCCGGTCGGATGCGACGACGACGCTCGTTCGTGTTCAGCTTCCAAGAAGGCCTCCGTCCGTTCTTTCGACTTCGCAACGATTTCCACAAAACGCGGCAGAGACCGCAACGGTGCGAGAAACGGGCAGTGGGTCGAAATGAACGGGTAGGGGTAGAAGCCGCCGTCGACCGTTCGCTCGATCATGTCGAGGGCACGGTCGTGGTCGCCGGCCAGGGCGAACGGCTCGGCCAGGTGAAACCGCGTGTGGCTGTCGAGGGGGGCCAGGTCGATGTCCGAGAGTCTCGAAATCGCCTCCTGGTGTCTTCCCTCGAGGGCGTCGATGAGGGAGAGGAACTGGAGGGTGTAGGGCCCATCCGGTTCGGTCTCGGTCATGAACTGCGCATGCCGGGACGCCTCCTGCGTCCGTCCCAGGGCGGCGAGCGTATAACCGAGACTCCAGCGAAGGAAGTAATTCTGAGGATCGAGAGCCATCCCCCGCTCGTATTCCGGCAGGGCCTGGTCGAATTGACCGGCGATGGTTCCCGCCGCGCCCGCGCACATCCAGGACGTCGCATTCAGCGGATCGTGCGTCACCATCAGGCGCGAGGCCCGAAAAGCCCCTTCGGTATCTCCGGCAGCAAAATAGGTGGCGCACATGTACATCAAGGTGTCCGGGTCGTTGGGATTGCGTTCGAGCGATTTTTCCAGATGGCGGATGGCTGTCCTCAACCGGCCGCGCTCGTAGTACACAAAGCCGAGGATCGCGTGGCCGAACGGACCGTCGGGGTCGCGTTGGAGGAGCGTCAGGGCCACGGCTTCGGCGTCGTCGAGAGGCTGCAGATCCCGGCTCACGCCGGCTTTCACCTCGGCCACCATGGCCCAGGCCTTGAGCGCCATGAGCGGGGGTGTCTCCCCCTCGGCCTCGATGGCCTGCGCCAAAAGGGCCGGCACCCGTTCGACCGCCGAGCCGGGTCGTTGTCGAAGGGCCTGTCCGGCCTGCAGGTAGAGCTCGAAAGCGCGGGCGTTGGCGATCGGGCGCTCGGCCAGCCGCCGGCTTTCGTCCGAGGTCAACCTGATATCGAGCGCGCGGACGATCTCGCGTGAAACGCGCTCCTGCACCTCGAAGACGTCCTCGACGGTTCCACTGAATTTCTCAGACCAGAGTTGCGTGTCCGTTTCGGCGTCGACGAGCTGAGCGGTGATGCGGAGGCTCGAACCGGACTTGCGGACGCTGCCTTCCAGAATGTAGCGGACGCCGAGTTCGCGGCCGATCGTCGGCAGGTCCTTGTCCGTGCCCTTGAACAACATGGCCGAGGTCCGCGAGATCACGGAGAGGGATTGAATGCCCGCGAGGTCTGCGATCAGCTCTTCGGTGAGACCGTCTGAGAAGTACTCGTTCTCGGTGTCGTCACTGCGGTTGACGAAGGGCAGAACCGCGATGCCGGGGCGGCGGTCATCAGAAACCACGGACGAAACCTTCGCAGCAGCCTCCCCACTCCGAGGGGCCACGGATCCGCCGGAATCCTCTTCGAGACCAGCCTTGACCAACCCATCAAAGAAGTGGTCGACGAGGTGGGGTTCGAACCACTTCGCCATCAATTGCCGGCCCGAGCGGGCGAAATCTTCTTTCTGGGCCAGCAGATCATTCAGTGAATTGCGAGCCGCGGAGAGCTCGCCAAGCTGTCCGTATGCCGCGGCAAGCAACCAATTGGTCCAAAAGAGGTCGGAAGCGTTTGCTTGCACGGCCTCGTCGACGGCCGCTCGGAAGTTCTCCCTGCGGTACTCGTCCATGGCGAGTATCAATCCGTACCAGCGGGGATGATGGGGGTTGAGTTCCATAGCGCGGCGAATGAGATCGCAGCCGCGATCCCAGTCGCCCGTGAAACAGGTGATGAAGATGGCCTCGTTGCTGCCATCAAGGGGATTGAGCGCCAGAGCACGCTCGCATGCACTCGAACAGGCCGCGGTCTCCTTGCGGAAAAACAGGGCAACTGCAAGCACCTGCTGTGCGAGGTGATTGGACGGGGCGAGATCGACAGCCCTTCTGGCGGCCTCGATCGCCCGATCGAGCGAATCGGGTCTGGGATTGAATTCGTGGGCAAATTCGTGCGAGTAGACCCACGACAGCATGGCCCAGCAGTCGGCGTTGCCGGGGGCCTGCTTGACGGCCTGCTCCAGGGCATCCCGTGCCTGCGCGTGCTCGGTCGGGCTCAGCCGAAAGTGGTAGCCGAAGCCGCGCATGAGCGCTTCGTAGGGTGTGATCTCGGCAATCGGCTTTCCCCGGACGACCTCGCTGATGGCGCGCGCGAGCACTCCGAAATGGTCCGCGCAGGTGGAAACGATGCGGGGAACGAGGTCGTCCTGCAGGGCGAAGAGCTCCTCCGGAACAAAGTCCCGGTCATAGGCCTCAGCCCAGAGATGCGCACCGGAGACCGTATCGACGATCTGCACCGCGACGCGGAGTCTTGTCCCCGCCTGGCGCAGGCTGCCCTCCATCACGTATCGCGCACCCAGCTCTTCACCCACCACCCGAACATCGACCGCTTCGCCGGCGTATCGCCGCGTCGAGCTGCGGGCGATGACACGGAGATACGAGAAACGCGACAGCCCGGTCACGATGTCCTCGGAGAGCCCTTCGGCCAACATCCCGAGATCGTTGTTCCCACCACTGAATTTGAAGGGCAGTACGGCGACCCAGAAACCTTCGTCCATTCGCCGGTCGCCCGAAGCCAGGCTCACGGGCAAGACCTCCCCAGATTCGTCCTCGTCGGCGATCTCGAGTCCCGCCTTGCTCAAGCCCTCCATCAACTGTTCCACCAGATCCGGTTGGATCCACTTCCCATGCAGCTTCCGCGCGACCTTGCCGTAATCGGGTTTGAGGGCGAGCATGTCCTGGAGCGATTTGTGCGCCGCATCCATCTCGCCGAGTTGGGCATAGCACATGGCGAGAACGGCATGTTGATAGAAATTCTCTGGTGTATTGAGCTTGAGCGCCAGTTCGAGTGCGCGGCGGTAGTCTTTCCTGCCATAGGCATCGTGCCATGCGGTGTAGTGGTACACCCCAGCGGAGTTCGGGTTCAGCCCCTGCCCCCGCTCCGCCAGAGCACAACCACGCTCCCAATCTCCCGAATAGGCGATCAGCAATCCCATAAACGCAACCGTCGCGCCATCCATGGGGTTGAGGGAGACGGCGCGTTCCGCTGCGACCCGGGAAGCCGGGAACTCACGCCGGAAGAAGAGAGCCTGCGCCAGCGCGTAGTACGGAAGGGAATGTGACGGCGCAGCCTGGACCGCTTTTCGCGCGGCTTGAAGTGCCTTCTCGAAATATTCCGGGTTCTCGTTGTCCCAGTGTCCCCACTCATTGGAGTACATCAGCGACAGCATCGCCCAGCAGTCGGCATTTCCCGGAGATTGTTCGACAGCGCGCTCGAGGCAGCTCCGGGCCTCGGCCAGCGCTTCGGGGGTGAAGCGCTCGTTGTAACCGAAGCTGTGCAGCAGGGCTTCGTATGGGGTCAGTTGATCGGCG
>JAQBEG010000454.1:0-2870 GCA_032123985.1 Deltaproteobacteria bacterium | reverse complement strand
GATGTCGATTTCGACTCGGGTCTGAACCACGCGGGCGGGGCCTTCGCAGACAACACGCTCTGTGTAAACTGCCATCCGGCCGTGACCACCACGCCCGGCCAGAATTTCGGCGTCAAAACAGTCCACAAGGGAGAAGCTCGCAATGCCGAGGCGGCGCTGTACGCGGGCGGCACGAACGGCTTCGCGATCGAGGCGCTCTCCTGGGATGAAGACTCGGATGAGCTCACCATCGACTACTCGGTCACGCGCAACGGAGTCAAGATGGACCTCGTGAACGACCTTCAATGGACGGACACGTTCGCGCAGGGCGGCGGCGGGGCGAGCCGACTGCAGGTGTCCGTGGCTTGGAACACCGACGAATACACGAACGAGGACAACGGCTCGACCTCCACACCCGCAGCGCCCCTCAGCCTGAACGCGGTCGCCGGAGATCCGAGCAGCACGGCCGTCGAGGTGGGCATAACGAAGACCTACCAGATCGTGGCGGAAGTGCCGGGCGCGGCAACGGGGAGTGTCACTGCGACTCTGGACGGTCATCCCGCTGCGGACCTCGACGGGGACACCAGTTTCACTGACCGTATCCCCGTGCGGAACTCGTTCCTCGATCTCGATATCGACCCTCGCGGAATGGGCACTGTGCCTCGACGCGTGGTCGTCGATGTCGCCCGCTGCAACGTCTGTCACGATGCGGGCGGTGCTGGAATCAGTCTTCACGGCAACAACCGAACGAGTGAGCCGCAGGTCTGCGTGGTCTGCCACAACCCCGATGCCACCGACATCGCTCGCCGGCCGGCGCCGGGCACCGCGATCGACGGCAAGGACGAGGAGATGATCGACTTCAAGCGGATGGTCCACATGATTCATACCGGAGCAGAGTTGGACGACGGGCTCGTGATCTACGGCTTTGGCGGGACCGCGCACGACTTCTCGCATGTCGAGTTCATCGGTAATCGAATGAACTGCGAGACGTGTCACCTGCCCGGTACGTACTCGGCCAACGCCGCTCACAACGCCCTGGCGACGACCATCGATACGGGAGCCGACATCGAAGATCCTTCGGATGATCTCAACATCTCGTCGACGGCTTCGGTCTGCTCGGGGTGCCACAACGACGCAGTCGCGAAGGGTCATATGATCGAGCAGGGTGCTTCGTTCAGCGCATTGGATGAAGACATTAAATGATCCCGTGACGGGCTTCGCCAAGTCGACGGGGCCTCTGTAAAGAGGAGAGCGTTACAGAGGGGACCGTTCGCTTGAGAAACGTCGGCCGACCGCGCGAAGGCAGCGAGCCGGGGAGAATGCTCCCGGGCTCGCGACGTCACCTGCAGGGCCGTAGCCGCAGACTATGGATCGGGCTCTTGCTCTCCGCCGGGCTCGTCGCGTGCGTGACGACCTGGGCACCGCCCGCCCGGTATTACCAGCGAACCGCCGAGGTCGAAAACGCCGGTGAGCTCATCGGCACCAAGGAATGCCTGGCTTGCCACAAGACGGTCCAGGGCCAGGCTGCCGCTCCGGAATATCACAGCGACTGCGAGGGCTGTCACGGCCCGGGTGAACTCCATTGGGACACCCAGAAGCCCGCCGACATCCGTCACCCATCCAATGACGACTGCGCGGCCTGCCACCAGACGGGCCATCGGACGATGATGGATTGGAGTAGCTCACAGCACGCAAGAAATGGCGTGCTGTGTTCCGACTGCCACAACCCGCACAACCGTGAGCCGAACAACATTCGCAAGGCGAAGAAGAGAGAGGTCGCCGTGCTGCGCCATGCGAACGGAACGGTCCAGATGTGCTCGAGCTGCCATCCCGGCGTCGCGGCGAGTCTGAACCTTCCCTCGCATCACCCCATCCGGGAGGGGATGATGGGATGTACCGATTGCCACCAGCCGCATGCGGACCGCCGTAAGACCCTCGGGGCGCGAACGGCCATGTGCACCGAGTGCCATGACGATCACGCGGGCCCGTGGATCTTCGAACACCCGCCGGTCGCCGAAGACTGCTCGTACTGCCACACCCCGCACGGCAGCACGGCCGACGCCCTGCTCGAGACGAACCAGCCGGGCGCCTGCATCACGTGTCACAGCGTGGCCGAGTCGGGCGCGGTTCATAACCCCTATGCCTTCGCAACGCGATGTACCGACTGCCATGGCGCCATCCATGGGTCGTTCGCCGACCCGCATCTCAGGCAATGAAGAGGATCCTGACATGAGGAGCATGCTGCGTGGATCGATGCTGTTTGCAATCCTGTTGGTTGCGAATCCAATCTGGGCCGACGAAGAACCCGAACCCGAATCGGAATCCGAACAGGATGCCGAGGTCGAACAGGTCTGGTCTGCCACGGTCATCGGCGAGTTCAAGAAAATCAGCGACGCCGAAGCGCATGACGACGTCGGCGCGTTTTTCGATCAATACGAGTTCACGCCCAACAAGGGCAGTTCGGTCCCGATTGAACTGGGGATCCGCGATTTCTCCTACGACCGGTTCGTCGGGCCCGGAGAGACCCCCCAAGTACAGTTTCGTTTCGCGAGTCCGACCTCGAATCTCGGTGTATCGGGCTCGGATATCGACCATCCCTTCCTCAACCAGCGAGCGGTGCTGTTCGGACGTCGTTCGGGCGTCGAGCTGGATCTGAAGTATTGGCGTCTTCGGACCGAGGATTTGCGCGTATTTCCGAACACCTTCGGCCGCCAGTTCGATGACATGACGAATCCGGGGGATCGCTTCAATCGCGAACGCACGGGAATGTTCGGAGAGGTTCGATTGCGCCCCGAAGAGATGCGGAGCGACTCCACAAGCGGAGAACGGTGGCTCGCTCCCGAGATCGCGTTGCGCGGTGGCTTCGAAGAACGCGACGGACAACGCCAGCT
>JAQBEG010000453.1:0-3985 GCA_032123985.1 Deltaproteobacteria bacterium | reverse complement strand
CAGAGTTGGCGAGTGGTGGATTCGGATTCGACAGACGCTGTCAGGAACTAGACCGAATGTTGCATGGCGGGGGATATCGCAATCGCTACTATTTGCGCGGCTTCCGCCCCTGTGGGGATTCGGATCGATGCGAGCGAAGGTCCAACGACGCGACGCGGAGCGAGGCCAGCGTAGAAACGGAATGAGGAGAGGGCGGTCATGAGCGACGACTCAAAGCGCGAGCAAGATGAAGAATTCAACGAGGATGGCCCCGGCATCAACAGCGGTCTCGCTTCATGGCTCTACGTCGTAGGCGGCATTCCGATGATGATCCTCTTCTTTGTGGTGTTGTTCACCATGGTCGGATCCTGCGACGCGCAGAATACGATGATCTACGGCTAGATCGATCTCGGCTCCTGATTGCTCGCAGCCTCGATTTCGAAGTACCAGCCCGAGCTGAAGGCCCGCGCTTCTCATGCGGCCGACTTCAGTGCCGCATGGGGCTGCACCGTGACTCAACTTTTATCATGGCCCGGCCGATATCTTGGCCATGTCTCTGCGCCCTCAGTGGAATCGGCGTGTCCAAGTCCTCGCCGCCGCGATGTTGCTCCTTTCTGGAATGGGCTGTGCTGTGATCTCCCAGATCGATCCGCGTGCAGACGAAATGGACTATTTCCAGCGCCCGCGGCCCGATGATGTGTGGAGCCCGAAGATCGAAGGTTGGCAGCGTCGCGAGCGATTCGACGCCGCTATGTTGACGCCCCTGGAAAGTGGACCGGCAGTGAAGTCTGCGGGCTACAGCGCCGCCAATGACAAATTGCCCGATGACCAGGCTACGGAAAATGGGCTCAGGGCGAAGTATTTCGATTTCCGAGTCGAGCGGAGACGGGCGCTCGCCCGCGACGTGGCGAGCTGGATCCAGTCTACAGCGAAAGAGCATTATCGCGACGATGGTGCCATCGATCATTGGGCCACGCTCGAGGAAACGCTCGCTCGCGGCGGGGATGATTGCGACGGTCTGGAACTCCTGGCTTTTCATGCGCTGCGCGATCTGGGTTTTTCTGCGACCGAAGTCTACCGTGCGATCGTGGTTCGACCTTCGGATGGTCAACACCACATGGTGACCCTGTGGTTCGAGAGTCCTGAAGATCCGTGGGTCATCGATCCGACCGGGGCCATGACCCTCGGCATGCCGCACATGTCTGACCTCCCCAGTTGGGTGCCGATCAAGGTGTTTTCCGAGAGCCTCGAGTACACCGTGCGCGCTCGCTCGGACGCGCTCGCTCAAATGCCCTGACCTTCCGCCGTCCGTGGTATTCTCCGCGCGGAGTGGGGGATGGGGATTTGACGAAGAGTGATATGCCGTGGGCCGTGCGGGCTCTTGAATCATGGATTGGCCATGCGGAGTGGCATTTGGAATTTCGCTGGCGCACGGGAAGGCTTGCTGTCGGACTCATTTGCGCAGCGCTGCTCGCGTCGTGGTCGACATCTTCGCTCGCTGCAAAAGAGCAGGACGCCGGAGCCGATCGTTTCGACGCGATCGTGATCGATGCAGGACATGGTGGGCACGACGAGGGCGCGACCGGGCCATCGGGACTGCATGAGAAAGACCTCGTACTCGACGTGTCAAAGCTGTTGGCGGCTCGGCTGCGCAAGCGGGGGATCGTGGTCGTCCTGACGCGAAGTAGTGATGAGTTCCTTTCGCTCGAGGAAAGGACCGCGGTCGCGAACGACGCGCGCGCAGATCTCTTCCTTTCGATTCACGCGAATGCTTCATCGAGTCGCAAACCGAGCGGCATCGAAACCTACTTTGCTTCGCTCGACGCGACCGACGATGCCGCTCGTGCGACGGCCGAGCGCGAGAACAGTGCATTTGGCACGGCGGCCCCGCAATTTGCTGGCGCAGATCCCCTGGCAGCGATTCTCGGTGACCTGATCGAGACTCAACACCTGCAGGAGTCGAGCGAATTTGCGAAGCTGGCGCAGGCCGAACTCGCGAGCGTCGTGCGAGCGCGTTCGCGAGGCGTAAAGCAGGCTCCATTCGTCGTGTTGATGGGAGTTCAGATGCCGGCTTCACTCGTCGAGATTGGTTTCTTGACCAATCCTGACGATGAGAACGGCTTACGTCGATCTCGTCAGCGCAAGGCGATTGCGGATGCGTTGGTCGAGGCGGTGATGGCTTTCGGGAAGCGATACGATGCACGACGCGGTGTGCACTCCGCGATGAATCGCGCTGATGCGTCCATGCACTGATCGGCGCTACGCCACGCTGTTTCATGAGAAAAGGGAAATTGATGCGTAGCGATGGACGACGCGCCGACGAACTGCGGCCGCTCGAGTTCGAAGTCGACTTCACCGAACAACCGCTTGGCTCCGTGCTCTGTTCGATGGGTCGAACGAAGGTGCTCTGTACGGTAACGGAAGAGCTTTCCGTGCCTGGCTGGCTTCGCGGCGGCGGGAAAGGTTGGCTCACCGCCGAATACTCGATGCTCCCGGCCGCGACGGATCGGAGGACTGATCGCGAGGCGACTCGCGGAAAGCTCTCGGGTCGAACGATGGAGATCCAACGCTTGATCGGGCGGAGTCTTCGCTCGGTCGTTTCTCTGGACGACCTCGGCGAACGAACTCTTTGGCTCGATTGCGACGTACTACAAGCGGACGGTGGTACGAGAACGGCGTCCATCAGTGGCGCCTTCGTCGCGCTTGCGATCGGTCTTGCACGGCTCGATCGGCGTGGCGTTCTCAAGGGGCCGGTACTGCGCGATCAACTTGCGGCCATCTCAGTGGGCGTGATCGGGGGCGAGCCGATGCTCGACCTGCCCTACGAAGAGGATTCGCGCGCCGATGTCGACATGAACGTGGTAGCGACCGGCTCCGGTCGCTTCGTCGAGGTCCAGGGGACGGGTGAGGAAGGGACTTTCGACCGCAAGGAACTCGACCAGCTTCTCGACCTGGCACTGAGTGGAATCGGCACGATCGTCGAACGACAGAAAGCGGCAGTCGAAGCGGCTGGGTACTCGATGGCGCGTCTCACCGGTTCAGCCAGCTAACGCTTTGACTGGCAAGGCCACGCAAAAGCATCGTCTCGTCGTAGCCACATCCAACGCCGGCAAGTGTCGCGAGATCGGACGCATTCTCACGAATTACAACGTGCTCTCTTTGGCGGATTTCCCGACGATTGATTTTCCGGAGGAGGGAGGGGATTACTTCGACAACGCACGCGCGAAGGCCAGTGTGGCTGCGAGCGCAACGGGCGAGGCCTGTGTTGCGGATGATTCGGGACTCGAGGTCGCGGCACTCGACGGTGCGCCTGGAGTCTACTCTGCTCGCTACGGCGGAGTTGGCCTCGATGATCGCGGTCGACTCGAAGCGCTACTCGAAGAACTGAGAACGATTGCGCCGCCCCGACACGGACGTTTTATTTGCGCGGCCGCCGTCGCGCTCCCAAATGGCTCGTGTGAGGTCGCGGAAGGCGTCTGCCCGGGAATTATACTGTCCGCGCCCCAGGGCAAAGGGGGATTCGGGTACGATCCGATCTTCCAACCCGACGGATGCGATCGCGCGATGGCCGAACTCGATCGTCGCGAGAAGGACCGGCTCTCGCATCGCGGCCGAGCCTTTCGCGCGCTTGGGCCCATCATCGATCGATTGATCCGGGAAACCCGGTCCTAGCGGCTCACTACACTTCGAGCGAGTGCAGCCGTTGCAGAACGAATTGGCCAATTGGCTGCAGGACAGAATTGGGCAAGTCATCGAAGCGAACGCCCATGCCGAGTGGAAGGTTCGGTCGCTGAAGGTTGCCGGGCACGTTCGCGAAGGCAACGATGCCATCGATTTCGAACTCACGTTGCTCGAGTTTGAAGATCATTCGTAGACGCGCGCCATCCATGCTTGCGAGCGGCGTTTCGATGAAACATCCGCCCTCGGAAAGACTGTAGAGGACGCCGTCTTTCTCGCGGCCACCGACCAGGACACGGATGGGCGCATGAATCGGTGCACGGCGGGC
>JAQBEG010000452.1:0-9006 GCA_032123985.1 Deltaproteobacteria bacterium | reverse complement strand
GCCCGCGTTGGCGAGCTGCTCATAGGCAAGCGCGACGGTGTCACGGTGTAGACCGAGCTCGCTGGCGAGCGTGCGAATCGCCGGCAAGCGTTCGCCGGCCATCCGTTCACCTCGTGTGATGGCACCGATCAGCTGTGTCGCGATCTGCTGGTAGATGGGCTCGTCCAACGTGGAGTCGATCGAAAGCCCGGGTCGGAAAGGAACTGGTTGCATGGCGAGAAAATTATCAGCCGGACATTAAACGATCAAGGTGCATTGTCAGGTCATTTAGAACTATTTTTTACCTGACAATCAAGAAATCGCGTTGAATTGTCCCATCGCTGGCGTAATGCCTTCCCGGATCGCCATTTCGATCGCATCGGCCGCTCGGCCGAGCGCCTCTGGCAGGACCGTCGACTCCTCCATCGGTGAGAAGCAGTCGAGGACCCAATCGATCACCTCGCTCGACGAGCCAGGATGGCCGACCCCAAATCGCAGGCGCGGAATCTCCTTCGTCCCGAGCGCAGCGAGAATATCCCCTATTCCGCGGTGCCCTCCGCCTCCGCCGTTCGGGCGCAGGCGGATTCGACCCGTGGGAAGGTCCATGTCGTCATAGACGACGAGAAGATCCGTCTTCGGATCGAGTTCGGGCCAATGCTCGAGAGCGGAGAGCAGTGCCGCCCCGGAGCGATTCATGAGGGTCTGGGGCTGAAAGAGCACACAGTGCTCGCCCTCGATATCAACCCGGGCGACCCTCGCATCGAGAGACCGATCGGCACGCCATTCGCCGCCAAACCGATTCGCGAGAGTTTCGACGACGCGGAAACCGACGTTGTGACGAGTCGCCTCGTATTTCGGACCCGGGTTACCAAGCCCGACAACAAGTCGAGTCGGTCGCCGCGCTGACTCTTGGTCCCCGCCGCGGAGTCGGTCCCAGAGCTGGCGAACACGCTGCACGCGCTGCGTCCCCCACCCGCTCGGTTGATTCCCGTCGGGCGTCTATTTGTCTTTGCTGCCGCCCTCGGCCTGATCATCCTCTTCGTCCGCGCCCTTAGCGGCTGCCTTCTCAGCTTCTTCGCCTTCCTCGGTGGAGGGCTCCTCGTCTTCTTTGAGACCGCGAGGCACGAGGACAGTGGCGATCGTGAGCGATTCGTCCGTGTGGAATTCGACGCCATCGGGAACGGTGAGGTCGAAGAGATGGAGCGAGTCGCCGAGTTGCATGCCACTGACATCAACTTCGATGTCGTCGGGAATCGCATCTGGCATACAGAGCAGCACGATCTCGCGCTGCTGCTGATCGAGCACGCCACCGAGCACCACACCCGCCGGGATCCCTACGAGATGAACCGGAACCGCGATCTCGATCTTCTCCTTCAGATTGATCTCGATGAAATCGACGTGCGTGATCCGGCCACGCACGGGCTCTCGCTGGAGTTCCTTCGCGATCACAGTGCGCCCCGCCGCCGCCGAATCGCCCACGAGACTGATCAGCGTATTCACGCCGCTGTGACTCGTTGCGAGAAGTCGCTCGAACGCCGAAACGTCGAACGCGACCGAGGTCGCGGCTCGTCCTCCACCGTAGACGACGCCCGGCGCCAGACCACGCTGACGCAGCTTGCGCGCACTGCCCTTGCCGCGCGTGTCGCGCGATTCGACTGCAAATTTGACATCACTCATGATTCTTCTCCTCGCTTACCCTATGGCCTCCCAATCTAGGCTGCCTACCGGGTCTTGCGAATGGTCTGGTTTTCAGAAGAGCGAACTCACGCTCTCCTCGTTATTGATGCGCCGAATGGCCTCGCCGATCGGAGCGGCGACGGAGACGACGTGAAGCTTGCCGATGTCGATTGCATCGGGTCGCAGAGGAATCGTGTCGGTCACGATGACATCGGAGAGCGGAGCCTCCGAAATACGTTTGAGGGCGGGGCCCGAGAGGACGGGGTGCGTGATCGCGGCATGCACGGCCGTCGCGCCCTCTTCCATCAAGCTTCGCGCGGCCTCGCAAAGCGTGCCCGCCGTGTCGACCATGTCATCGACGATCACGCATGTCTGCCCCTTCACCTCACCGATGATATTCATCACCTCGGCGACATTCGCGACCTCTCGCCGCTTGTCGATGATCGCGAGATTGGCGCCGAGCCGTTTCGCGAAGGCGCGCGCGCGCTCGGTTCCGCCGGCATCGGGGGAAACTACGGTGAGATCGCTGCCAATACGGCGCTCTATTGCATCCAGCATCAACGGCGTCGAGTAAAGGTTGTCGACGGGAATATTGAAGAAACCCTGGATCTGGCCGGAGTGGAGGTCCATGCAGAGAACCCGGTCCGCGCCAGCCGTATGGATCAGATCTGCCACGAGCTTGGCCGTAATCGGCACACGCGGTCGAACCTTCCGATCCTGTCGGGCATAGCCGTAGTAGGGGATCACGGCCGTAATGCGCCGCGCGGACGCGCGCTTCAGCGCGTCGATCATGATCAGCATTTCCATCAAGTGGGTGTTCTGGGGAGCGCACGTCGACTGCAGAACAAAGCAGTCGAGACCCCGAACATTCTCACCGATCTCGATCGCGCATTCGCCGTCGCTGAAGGTGCCGACCTCTGCGCGGCCGAGGTCGATATCGAGATAGCCCGCCACCGAGCGAGCAAGCGCAACGTTGGCGTTTCCACTGAAGAGCTTGAGATCTTGCATCCGTTCGTCTTCCTTGTCGGTCTCAGCGGCGGCCTTCATTGGAAGTGGTCCATTCATGTCCCTCTCCCATTCAATACTCCAACGCGGTCGGCTATTGCGAATCCGCGCCGATAGGCCTGGTTGGGGCGGTAGGATTCGAACCTACAAATGGCGGCTCCAAAGGCCGCTGCCTTACCATTTGGCTACGCCCCAAGAAAATCGTCACCCTGTGATCCCGACGCGATGATCCGGGTCACTCGAATCCAGCACTCGTCGGATTCCGAGGCGCGAAGCGCCTCGGCAGCCCGATTCGCTAGGTCGGCGGACTCGAAAACACCAAAGACGGTGGCACCACTGCCGGACATACTCACTCCAACCGCCCCGGTCTCGCTCAGCTGGCTCATGAGCCGCCCGACCGGCGGACAGAGCCGTCTCGCCGCAGGCTCGAGATCGTTGATGAGTAGGTCCCCAAGGGCGGGTGCCAGATCCGAAGTTTCACTACGCAACCGTGAAATCGCCCGCATCGTAGAGCCTGGCCTGGGCTCCGTCAACGCGCCGCGCAAGGCATCGGCAGCACGGTAGACCTCCGCCGTAGCGAGGGAAATCCCAGGATTCGCGAGCACGAGATCGAGCGGCGGCAGCCCCACCAGCGGCTCGATCTTCTCGCCGATTCCGCAGACCAACGCCGGAGTCGGTGACAGAAAGAACGGAACGTCGGCTCCGAGCCCCAGACCCAGCAAGTGAAGCGCTTCCCTCGACACGTCCCCGTCGAAAAGCGACGCCAGGCCCACGAGGGTGGCCGCCGCATCGCTCGATCCGCCGCCCAGCCCGGCACCGGCGGGAATTTGCTTGCTCAGTCGCAGGCCAATCCGTCCTTCGAATCCGGTCTGCCGACAGAACGCCTCCGCCGCCCGAACGACCAGATTGTCGGACCCGCCGGTCACCGCGAAGAGGGCCGCGGACTTCTGACCCGAAACGGGCGAGTCGATATGGAAGTCGATCCCCGATGTACCGCTCGAAATTTCGACCTCGAGTTCGTCCCAGAGTTCGATGGGAGCGAAGACGCTCTCCAGCAGGTGGTAGCCATCGTCGCGAACACCCAGCAGACGCAGACCCAGGTTGATCTTGGCTGGCGCACGAAGTTTCAGTGAGTCGGCCAAGATTGTGGTCACCGCCCGAGTTCGACGAAGCGCATTTGCAATTCATAGAGCAGCGAATCGATCAGTTTTCGTTCATCTTCCTCGAGGTTCCCGCGCGTCTTTTCACGCAGCATCTCGAGGGTATCGATCGTCTGCTTCGCGACCAGCGGATCAGCCTCGTTCATTTGGCCGGACTCTGGGCTGGCCATCACCCCCAACTGATAGAGAGCCGTTGTGCCAAGTGACAGCACGAACGTCGAAAAATCGACCCTCGGCATCTCAGCTACATTTTTCGATTCCTTCACATTCGGAGGTTCGTTCGACGTGTTGTCTGCGGTCATCGTTCAGGCCCCTTCTTCTCGATCGAGTCTCGCCATCTCCCTGTAAGCGTAGAGGAAACGCTGGCCAACCGTCACGACCGTTCCCACAGCCAAAAACCAGAGAACGGGCCAGAGCACTCCTAGAATCGCGCCCGCGGCGAGTAAGCCAACGCGCTCCCCGCGTTCGAGCAATCCCCCGGGCATCCGGTCGATCACGAGCTCCGCGCGCGCTTTCGCGTATGACGTCAACACCGAAGCCACCAGAATCAGCCCGCAGAGACTCACACCGACGCCAGAAGACTCTCGAACGTAAAAGACGATCAAGCCCAACATGACTAGGATGTCGACCACGCGATCCAGCGAGGAATCGAGGAAAGCACCGAAACGAGACGAGATGCCAAAATGACGGGCGATCACGCCGTCGACGAGATCAAAGAAGCCGCCGGCGAGCAAGAGCCCACCCCCGAGCCGAAAAGCACCCTCGGTGAAAGCCAGACCGGCCGCACCCGCGATCAGCATCCCCACCACGGTGAGGACATCGGGATTGATCGGTCGCAGGAATAAAAAGGGAAAGAGCGTGTGAATCCAGCCGTCAATACGATGGCCGAGCTTTTCCTTGATCACGCTTCGCCTCGGGCGCACTGAGGACCCTCCTCTTCGGGGTCTCAGTCAGGGTCTCAGCCAGGGCCTCTGAGGTCACTCGATCGCTTCTCGGCCTCGATCAGTTTCCGGCGGATTCGTCGGAGAAGCCACCAAATGAGGTCGGCTTCGAGAAGTCTCCAGCGATCTGCACCGGCGGTGAGGGCGGCGGAGGCGGAGAAAACGGCGGCGGCGCGGGCGCGCTCGTGGCCTTCTCCTCGTCGGCACACGTCGTCATCTTCTCGGACACATCGGGAAGCGACTCGAGATAGGCATTCTGGGTGGTCTCTTCGACCCAGCCGCTCCGGCGTTGCAGGCGACGATCAAAGCGCAGGCGCTCTACCGATTCTTTGTCCATGACTTCAGTCTCCGATTAATACGACGATCCAGTGGTCGCGGCGCCGCAGGCTAGCAGCCTCATGAGGAACCCGCCCTCTTCACGATGGCGGGCGCTTGCAGGGCCCTGAACGGCGGTCGAGTGTCAAATTGACTGCGCCTGACAGCCTCGATAGCTTGCGCCTGGGATACTCAATATTGCGCCACTCCTCACATCCAGCGACCGCCAACCGCGCTCCCTACCGGACTCGACCCGGAAAGGACGGTGCGCTTTCTCGATCCGCCGCCGCCCGCCTCGCGATCGGACTCGCGATCGGACTCGCGCTCCTCGCCTCACTCGCGGTGGCGGGCGGGTGCTCAGACAAGACGCCGACCTTCGAAGAAGTCAAACCCGCGGATGAACTCTACGACGAGGGTCTCAAGATTCTCGAAGGTCGACGAATCTTATGGATGTTCACGTTGATCAGCTACGACAAGGCCATCGAGACGTTCCAGTCGATCATCGATAACTATCCCTACAGCGACTACGAACAGAAGGCGCTGCTCAAGATCGCAGACGCCTATTTCGACGACCATCGCTACGAGGAGGCACTCGCCTACTACCAGGACTTCGCCGATCTGCACCCGGGTCACGCGCGAGTCCCGTATACGCTCCTTCGTGCTGCGGAATGCCACTTCAATCAAATCGAATCGATTGACCGAGACCAGACCGCGACCCATCTGGCCGTTGACGCCCTCGAAACTCTCATCCGTGCATATCCATACGCTCCGGAAACTCGCAGAGGCGAGGAGATGATGATCAAGCTGCGCACTCGGCTCGCGCTCAACATGCTCCTCATCGCTGATTTCTATCTCGACCGAACCCAATGGCAATCGGCGGCCGTGCGATATCGCCGGGTGCTCGACGAATATCCGGGGCTCGGGCTCGACGCTCGCTCTCTATACCGTCTGGGTGTCTGCCTCGAAAACATGCGCCGCAGCGACGAGGCTCTGCGTCTGTTCCACGTCGTCGTCGAGAACTACGCCGATTCCCCCGCCGCCCGAAAAGCGAGTGCACGCATCGCGCGAGCGGAATAGCGGCTTCGGATCAAGCGGGCTTTCATTGGCTGCTCTCGACGCGCCGCAAGTGAAGTGCGATCCTCCTGGAGATTCGAATCGAGAATTGATGCGTCTTTTTCGCTAGTACGGGGGAAGTGGAAGTGCATCTAGGATCGGTGGCCAGTGACCGGGAAATCCTTTTGCGGGGGCGGCGGGCCTTCGAGCGTGGTGAAGTTACATCGGCCCTGGAAAATTTTGCCCGACTGACTGCGCACGGCATCGAATACGCCGACGTCTATTACATGGTCGGCATGCTGCATGAACGACGCGACGACCTCGACGCCGCACTCGACAGTTTGCGTCGCGCGGTTCGCATCAATCCATCATATGTGGAGGCTCTACTCGCCTTGGCCAGTCTGCACGAGAGACGCGGTGATTTCGATCAATCACAGGGTTATGCTGAACGAGCGAGTCAGCTCTCCAGAGCGACCGCGAGCGGTCTGGACCCGACGACTCGCGGTAAACTCGCGAACCAGCAAGCAGCTCTCGGAGACGCGCTGGCGCAGGCCGGCGAGAAGCGGGACGCGATCGAGGAGTATCGACGCGCTCTGGATCGCTGTCCGATCTTTCACGATATTCGACATCGACTCGGCATGACCCTGCGAGAAGCGGGTCTTCCGTCCCAGGCGACGCAGGAATTTCGCCGCATACTGCGCGCCCATTCCGGAATGCTGGACAGTCAGATCCAGCTCGGCCTCACCTACTACTCGATGGGGCGAACACCCGAGGCGGTCGCTGAATGGGAAGCGGTCCTCGAGAAAGATCCGAGTCGGGACGAGGCACGAATGTACCTGCGACTCGTGCGCGGCCCGGCGCGGCGCTCGTCGGCTGCTGTTTCGCCCAACGTGGCAAAAGTGGCCAACGCGGCATCCGCGACAGAGACCGTCGAAATCGGGCCGCGTGACGAGATAGAGATCTCCGGCTGGTCGACCTCGGTGCTCGCGACGGGCCATGGGGAGCCAAGCCGGTGAGCACTGCAGATCTACCGTTGATCGACCTGATCGTGCTGTCGGTGCTTTTCATCGCCATCATGCGGGGTATCTGGATCGGACTCATTCGCGAAGGATCCTCCCTCGCCGCGATCGGCATCGCGACCATCGTGACCCGTCTACTCATCGATCCTTTGTCGGTCCGATTAATCCAACTCACGGGTGGCGAGGTCACCGGGAAGACGGCCGTCTGGATCTCGGGTGTACTGCTGGTCGTCGCGACGATCATCGCGCTCGGATTCATCGCGCGCCTGCTGCGGCGAGGTGCCGAAGCGGCCGGCCTCGGATGGGCGGATCGCCTCGGTGGCGGCGCACTCGGCGCTGCGGAAGGTGCGATCGTGGCCACGGTCATCGTGATGATTGCGCTCTGGCTGGTCGGTCCGAATCACCGAACGACCAATGGCTCACGCAGTATCGAGCTCGTCGAAGAATTGCAGTCGATGCGTGAAAATGGCGAGCTGCCGGCGGTGGCCTCGCCAGGCAATTGGCTCTAGACCGCAAGGCCCCCAGGTTCGATTTCCGCAGACTCATCGACCCACTGACCACTCTCGCGAATCAGATCGACGAGTCGGTCGGTGGCTTCGGCCTCGGGGACAGCCCGCGCAACGACCTGCTTACCCACGTAGAGCGTGATCTGACCGACACCCGATCCGACATAGCCAAAATCGGCATCAGCCATCTCTCCGGGTCCATTCACAATGCAGCCCATGATCGCGATCTTGACCCCCGACAGATGGTCAGTCTTGGCTTTGATGTTGGCGGTCGTCTCCTCCAGGTCGAAGAGTGTCCGACCGCACGATGGGCACGAGATATACTCGGTCCGCGTCGTACGTTGCCTGGCGCCCTGTAGAATCCGATAGGCCAGATCGACTGTGGGCGCCGCGCCAATCTCCGATTGAAACGAAACGACATCGCCAATTCCATCACAGAGCAGCGATCCAAGTCGAATCGATGCATCGACAAGTGCCTTCTCGGGAATCTCGAGCGCCCTCGCGTTCTTCTCTGACGGGTCGGAGGCGGGAACGATTCGCTGACGCAACACGATCGGTATCTGACTCGCGCCGGCATCGCGAAGGGCCGCGACGAGCACACGTACCTCCTGCAACGACGATGATGCAGTTAGACTGATCGCGGATCCGGGCTCGTCGCGCCCCGTGTTCGCAAGAATGCGGCGAACGAGTCCCGGGATCTCGTGGTCCTGTCCGTCGAGTTCCCATTCGATCGCGGTCCCGGCCTTTCGTGCGAATTCGGCGAATCGAAGAATCTGTCCGGATTCCGTCTTCCGATCGATCGTGCCAACGAAGCGGCCAACGGAATCGCCCGGTCCGAGCGACGAGCCGCAAACGATCTCATCGTCGGCGACGTCGATTCGCAGCGAAATAGGTAGATCGAGCCCGACAGATTCGAGTTCTCTTCGCAGATCGCGGACCCGCACGATTTCATTGGCCGCGCGACAGGGAACCAGCAGCAACTCGCATTCGACTTCACGCAGCGCCGAAAGTTCGATGGCCAGACGTGCCGCAACGTCGGCGGGCTGCCCGAGCGCGCCCTCGACCTCCAACTCCACCCGGACCGGCGCATCGCCAGCAACGCTGACTCCGGCCCAGTCCAGCGGATCCGACTCACGACGCGCATGGGAAAAGGGATCCTCGACGTAGGCCGATTCGACTTCGATCGTCGAGTCCGATGAGACAGGGACCTTGCCAACGAGACTCGCAGCGGCTGCGATCATACGTGCGACCGGAATTTCCCGAACCGGGTCCTCGGTGAGCGAGACGCGAATCGTGTCACCGAGCCCGTCTGCGAGTAACGACCCAATTCCTATTGCGCTCTTGATTCGAC
>JAQBEG010000451.1:0-4067 GCA_032123985.1 Deltaproteobacteria bacterium | reverse complement strand
TCCCATTGGCCCACGGGATCCGCGCGCCGTTCGTGACGTGGAAGAGGACACGCGCCGCCTCGAGGACGTCGACATCTTTGGCGAGGTCCTGCTTCATTCGACCACGCTGAAGAATCTCCATCAACAATCCGATCGTGCGGTCGTAGAGCTGCAGCACGCGCTTCGCAACGCGCGCTTCCGTCTTCGTCGTCGATCGCAACGCGATCGTCGTCAGATCTCGATTCGCAACGAGCAGGTCGTGCTGTACGTCAAAGAAGTTTCGGAGGCGATCTGCCGTCGGTCGATCCCGATCGTCCGCCATCCGGAATTGTGCCCAGGCCTCTTCCTGCATATCGGCGAGCTCTTCGATCAGCAACTCTTCCTTGCTCTGAACATGGCGATAGATCGAGCTGGCACCCATGCCCGCTCGTTCGGCAATCGCACGCAGGGTTGCGCCATCAAAGCCGCGCTCCAAAAAGAGCGATCGGGCAGCCTCGCGAATGCGTACTCGGCTACGACGCCCCCGTGCGAGCCGCCCGTCGTCCGGTCGCAGTCGAACCCGCTGTTTCGCGGTTGCAGTCCCGGCGGTCAATGATCCGGTTTCAGACGAACCCGGCATGCTCGGCGCCCTCTGGGTGACATCAGACTGAGAAGAAAGCGGCGTGCTCATCGCGCAAACCTACTAACGAGAGCCTAAAGGCTCTGCATGTGATGGGGGGACCGAGTTCCAGGACTCATGATTCGCGAACAGAATCGCATAGATCCGTGTTGATGCCAGCGAATCCTCGACCCAGGCACCAACATTTAACACCCTGCAGCTTCATTTCATCTCGCAGCGCGAATCCATGGGCAAGATAAAACCGCATGCTCGCTTCGCGATCAGATTCGAGATAGAGCGGGCACGGTTTCGATTCAGTGATTCGTCCGAGCGCCCCGAGGAGTCGGCTTCCAAAACCGTAGCCTTGTAGCCACGGAACGATGCCCAGAACAGCGAGATACCAGTGATCAATGACAGGGTGATAAAGACCCAACGACGCCGTAACGCTGCTCCACCGATCCATCGCGCGAGCACCCTGACCGATCAAGCATCCGATCTGTCGACCAAGCTTCTTCCTGCCGATCGGAAGGGCACCCGGAGGGACAACGATGAAGCCACCCACGACCCTGTCCTCGTGGCGAATCACGCGTGCAATCGCCTGATCCGCGGTATCGAGCACCAGCGCGCGCAATCCCGCGCGATTGGCGCGAACGCGCCGCCTTGGATTGGATCCATGAATCGCGACGTTCATCGGATTGTCACGAAACGCGAGCGCCAGGGCTTCCAGGAGTTCCCGGCGTGCGGTGGGATCGGGATCGACAATGAATTCGTCTATCATGCGCCCATCATGCTAACGACAACAAAGCAGCCTTGCGTCCCAGGCATCCTCTCAGCCACGCCTGGTTTACAGCTGATCTCCACCCCGCAGGCAAGATTCGAAATTCTGACTCGAGCGAAACGAAGCGCCGACTTCGGTCCCGTCGGACCTGTGGGTCTCGTCGGTCTCGTCGGTCTCGTCGCTTGAGCGCCGGTCCAAAGGCGCCGATAGGGATCAAGGCCGCCTCGTCCACCGAGCTGCCGACCAACGCCCGCAGCATGGACGGAGAGGAACACGATTGAAGAGCAATGACCGCATCATCTGCCGCCTTCGTTTTCATCATGAGGGGCGAGACCAGGTCCTGACGATCGGCGACCGCCCGATTGTGATCGGACGCTCGCCCGATTGCGATCTTCTGCTCCAGCACGAGAGTATCTCACGCCAGCATGCGCGGATCGCTCGCGAAGACGACGGATGGGTCTTACGCGACCTCGGTAGCAAGAACGGTTCGAGGGTGAACACTTTTCATGTGACGGACCAGGTCCTGCGCAATGGTGACCGGCTCGACCTCGGCACGATCCGTATGTATGTCGAAATCGGTCCGGACTCGGCCGCCTCCCGCGCTCGAGTCATCTTCGACGAAAGCCGGGCACCAGCTGCCCACACCGAGCTCCTCGATCTGCATGGTCTCGACGATCTTTTGCACGCCGCAGGTGACCTGTCGAGCGTCCCGCCGTTTTTTGCCGACAAGGACGGGCTCTCTGGACTCGGCGACGAAATCTCGCGCGCTCCGGAAAGTACGGGCGAACTGTTGAGACTGGTCAGCGAATCCGCTGAGAGTCTGCTCTCCTGCACGACCCTAACCGAGACGCTGGATCGAATCCTCTCACTCGTCTTCGCCAATCTTCCGGTCGAACGCGGCGTGATTTGTCTATATGACGCTTCAACGCAGACGATCGAGCCAATGGCCATGCGAAACCGCGAAGGCGTACCGGACACGCCGATCACCATCAGTTCGAATATCACGGGTGTCGCGATCGAAGAGAAGAAAGCCGTTTTGATCAAGGACACTGCACTCGACCACCGCTTCGGCGGCGCAGAGAGTGTGATCATGATGAATATTCATTCAGCGATGTGCGCGCCTTTACTACGAGACGGCAACGTCAGCGGATACATCTATGTCGACCGACAGTCTGCGACACACCCTTTCGAGATGGCGCAGCTCCAGGCTCTCTCTATTCTCGCCCTGCTGGCCGCGATTGCGGTCGAGCAAGCAGCGCTCCGAGATGACATCCGTCGGGAACAGGAACGCCGCGCTCGCCTCGCTCGTTATAGCTCGCCGGCCGTCGTCGAACGTATCCTCGAGGCACCGGGCGCCGGAATGGACGGAATGGTCGCAGACGAAGGCGAAGTCTCGGTCCTCTTTGCAGATCTGACTGGCTTCACGACGATGGCAGAGCGACTCCCACCGAGCGAAGTCATTCTCATCCTGAATCAGGTGTTCGAATGTCTCACGAGCGCGGTCTTCGAATTGGAAGGAACCCTCGATAAGTTTCGAGGCGACGGGATGATGGCCTTTTTCGGCGCGCCGCTCGCGATGCCCGATCACGCGGAACGTGCAATCGAAGCGGCGCTGCGAATGCAGGAGGCCCTCGCCAGCCTGAATACGGCGCGCGAGGGCGTACCGCCGATCCAGATGCGAATCGGCGTCAACTCAGGAACCGTCGTCGTCGGCGACATTGGTTCGCCCCAACGCAAGGACTACACAGTCATTGGAGACGTCGTCAACATCGCCAGTCGCCTCGAGTCCGCGGTTGCCAAACCCGGCCAGGTCATCATTGGCGAAGCGACCTGGGCGGCGGCCAATCAAGCCTTCCGTTGTGAGCCCCTCAAGGAGGTCCGCCTCAAGGGCAAACAGAAGAGCGTCAAGCCCTACTGGGTCCGCGAGCGACTGCATGAACCGATTGGCACGACGCGAGCGCTCTAATCGCACGCGCCCACGGATGACTCGAAAGATTCGCTAGAGATCCGCGGTCGCCTCTCGAAAGAGTCGATTGCCGTCCCGCTCGACGATCGCCCCGTGCGCCACGATGATACGGTCGAAGTGCCAATCGAGAATTCGTGCGATCACCGGACGAACTTTCTCGCGATCCTTGAGCGTGAATCGCATGAGGCGAGAGACCGCGAGTCGCCCGTGCGCGCCAGCCAGACGTAGGAAAATTCCCAACCAGCCGGTTGGCGCGGGAGTAAAGTTGAAACAGAGATCGGTCAGAATCAGCGTTCTCGATGAACGGTGGTAGAAGATGACCTCATTCGACAACGGAGCACCTTCCATGCGGCATTGCTCAAGTTCCGCCTCCCACAGAACATCGGGTTCAGCCGAAAGCGTCACCACGCCCGCCGGCACCTCGGCGAGCTTCTCGGCCACGCCTTGCGCGAGGAAGCGGGAGGCTTCGGGATAGCGCTTGGCTGCATCGACAAAATAGAAATGATGGAAGGCGTTGGGCGCGATCAGCGCTCGAACACTGCCGAGCAAATCCAACTCCGTCGCGAGAGCATCGTCGATCGGACACGGCGCAATCAGCACGAGCCCGTCCTCACCAATACGTACGATCGTCATCCGTGTTCCGAATTCGGCGCCTGCTAGTTTTAGCGGCGTAGACACCGTCCAGATACCTGGAGCAAGCTCCTCGACCATTTCCCGTCCTCGTAGCGGCTTCCCGACCAACTCTG
>JAQBEG010000450.1:0-11423 GCA_032123985.1 Deltaproteobacteria bacterium | reverse complement strand
GCCAGCGCATCGTTGATGACGGCGCTGTCGATGTTCTCCTTCGCGATAAACATCTGACCGGAGACGGTCTGGATCTTTTCTGCCGAGGGGTTTCCCTCGAGCTGCTGATAGACCCGGCTATTGATCTCCGCCGCTGCCGTTTCGGCCTGCGCGAAGGCGAAATCGGCGATCCCGATCCCAAGCATTGCGACGCTGATACAAAGCGTGGAGACCGCCCGAATCGCTGGTCGTGCGATCGGTTGTCCTGTGTGGTTCATGGCTGTCGTCCCGTGCTGAAGGGATCCAGACGATGCCAGACAGGGATTGAGGCTGCGAGTCTGCGGGGGATATTTCCCTCAGATTGGCGGAGCCGGTCGTTCGAGGACCGCTTCCCCATGGACCATTCGGTCTACGTGGTGTCCCTTCAGTTCGCGCTTTTCGAGAAGGGCTTCAGCAAGCTCCTCGACGGTGTTCCAGACCGGTTCGAGCAAGCGTTCCGACTCTTGGCAATAGGCCGCGTAGAACTCCTCCGGAGGTCGACTCAGGCTGAGGAGCTTTGCGATCCGCGAAAGCTCTTCCCGCCCACGCCGCGCGGCGCCGTACCAGCGATCCCACGTCAGCTCGAATTCGAGGTCTGCGCCCTCGAATCGACCTTTTCGCAGTGCGATTCGCTCGGATGCGATCCCGGCGTAGGCGAAGACGCCGTGCGCGTCCACCAGTTTTTCGGGAACGACGCCGACCTGTTCGCCCCGCCGACGTCCCGGCGGAGGCCGACAGTCGATTGGAAGGGGCAGACCAGAGAATGTGACGACTTCACCTTCGCCCGTCGCGTAGATGACCGCGTGCTTCAACACATTTGGTCCGTAGAGAATTTCACAGATGGTTGCGCGACCGGCTTCTCGATAGGCCACGCGAGCCAAGGTATTCGTCGTCATTCAATCCCCTCGAAGTGTGCTTTTGACTCTTCGGCCAATGGTCCAAGAAGTTGAGCTATTCCGCGGACTAGGCTGATCTTGATGCATCTTCGTTTTAGAGTTCGAGGCCAGCGCGGCCCGCAACACTGTGCAAACCTTGTTGCGTCCATTGAGGAGGTTGGCGACTAGCTATGCGAGACGATGCACGACTCGAGGATCTGGGTGGCGGCATCTTTGCGTACGTCCAGCCGGACGGTTCCTGGGGACTCAGCAACGCCGGCCTCGTCTGCGATGGCGATGAATCCCTGCTGATCGACACGCTCTTTGATCTAGCGCTGACACAGCGCATGCTGGACACAATGGTTGCAGCAGCGCCCTCCGCCCGGCAGATCGACACGCTGGTCAACACCCACGCGAATGGCGACCACTGTTACGGGAACGAACTCGTGGGAAACGCTCGGATCATCGCCTCATCAGCGAGCGCCGAGGAAATGAACGCAGTCACGCCGAGCGTCATGGCGGCCATGCTGAAGGGCGCAGACGATCTCGGCCGGGCCGGCGAGTTTCTCCGCAGAGCCTTCGGCGCATTCGAGTTCGAAGGGATCACCCTCACACCACCGACCCAGACATTCGATGGACGACTCGATCTGCAAGTCGGAAATTATCAGGTCGAACTTCTCGAGGTCGGACCGGCCCATACCCGAGGCGACGTCATCGTTCACGTGCCCGAAGCGAGCGCGATCTTCACCGGCGACATTCTCTTCATCGAGGGCACCCCGATCATGTGGGAGGGGCCCGTCGCGAACTGGATCGATGCGTGCGACAAGATCGTCGCCCTCGAGCCGGAAGTCGTCGTGCCCGGTCATGGCCCCTTGACCGACATCAAAGGCGCCCTCGCCGTCAGGGACTACCTGGTCTATGTGCGCGATGAAACGCGCAAACGGTTCGACGCAGGCCTGACCGCCCGGGAGGCGGCTCTCGACATCAAGCTCGGTGACTTTTCCGCCTGGCTCGACTCCGAACGCATCGCCGTCAATGTCCATACGCTCTACCGCGAGTTCGGTGATCAATCGACTCCGCCCGGCCCTCTCGAGATGTTCGAGCTGATGGCGGAGCTGACGCGCTAGCCCCGCGCCTCTTCCGCGAGAACATGTTCGATGATTCGCGCAGGTTCCTGAATTCCCGACTCGTCTTGAAAATCCCGACAGCGCGCTAGCAATCGACCTAGCAGCGGCCCGGGAAGCACTCCACGCTCCATTAGTTGCGAGGCAGAGACTATATCCGGTCGAACGCCCTCGCGGACTTCGGCCGCTTCCGCCGCCTCGAGAAATGCATCGCCGGCTTCGAACCGCCCTCGCTGCGCGTCCTCCGTCGAACGACCGAGATGATCCGCGCGGGCCAGGCGCTCGAGGTCGACGACCGTCACGTTTGCCTCCGCCAGCTTTCGAGCCAATCTTCGATATGCACGTGCGCCAGCACCCTGGCGGACGAACTGCGCGGGTGCGAGATGAGCCGCGACGAGCGATTCGACCGATCTCACCAGACGCTCGGGGAGGCGGAGTGCGGTGAGCCAATCGTGCGTTCGCGCAGCGCTTCGCGCTTCGTGTCCGAGTGAGCGGACGCGGTCGGCCTCGACCATCGTGGTTTCGGGTTTGCCCAGATCATGGCAGAGCGCCGCGAAGAGAAGAAGCTCGCGGTCGTCGACGCGGAGCGGTTTAGCGATCTCCGCCGCGCGATCCAGCACCATGCAGGTATGCACGTAGACGTCGCCCTCCGGATGCCAATCTGGATCTTGCGGAACACCTCTGAGGGCCGCGACGGGCTCGAATACCCCGAGCTGATCGACCTCGTCGAGGAATTCGAAGGCCTGCGAGGGTTGTTTCGACTCGCAGAGGATTCGTCGTAGTTCGACGCTGATCCGCTCGACCGGTAGTCCTTCGAGCGAGAGATGTCGGCACACCTCGACGAGTGCTGGATCGACTCGGGCATCGAAATGCGCCCTCAGGCGCGCCACCCTGAGCACGCGGAGCGGATCCAAAACGAAGGTCGACTCGTCCACCGCGCGCAGCGTTCGCGCTTCCAGATCAGCGCAACCATTCCATGGATCGATCAACGCATGGGACCCGGCTGTGCAGAGAGGATCCCAGCCGATGGCGTTGATCGTGAGATCCCGATATCGACTCGCTTCTCGAAAGGCGATCTCGAGCGAGTCTGTATCGCCGAATGTATAGAGTTCGGCTCCGGCTCGTGGATACGCCACGTCGACGGCTTGGCGGGTATCTCGCCAGACAGGAAAATGTCGACCGACGGGCCGTGTAAATCCAAGGGGCTGCAGAACGCGTGAGATCGCTTCCTGCGACAGGCCGAAGACTTCCAGGTCGAAGTCATTCGACTCGTTCCCAATCAACTGATCGCGAACCCAGCCACCCACGACAATCACGCGCCCACCCGCATCCGCCACCGTCCGAGCGAGCTCGAGAACGGGTGATTGGTCTGGAAGGCGCAGTTCCGAAAGACGGAACGCCGGTCGCTTCAAACGATCTCGTCCTCGTCGACATCCTTGAGGCAAACGGGGTGTGGTGCCCATTCAGGCCCGCCCATCCAGCCGGGAATTCGCGCGGCCTCGGCGAGCCAGGATTGTGCGATCGACTCGTCGACGGCGACATCGTTGTTGTCGAAGGCCTCGGTGATGGACTCCCACAATTCCCGACCGCCACTCTCCCACCATTCCTTGCCTGGGTTCTCGAAGTCGATTGCGAGTTTGATCATTTATTTATTCCTCTCTTCCTACTTGCGCGCGGCCTCCAGGCATAGCGCATTAGATCGACGCGTCCCTGCTGACTGAGTTCGACTCCTTCGGACTCGAGTAGCGCACGCTGTAGATCGGCTGCCTCCCGCGTTCCGCGTGGACTGATCTCGCCCTGGGCATTGATTACGCGATGCCAGGGTACGTCATCGTCCTCATGAAGCGCCGAAAGCGCCCATCCAACCTGCCGAGCCGCTCCGGGCATGCCGGCCAACGCGGCGACTTGCCCATAGGTCGCCACCTGCCCGGACGGGATTCGTCGAACGACGCGATAGACCGGTCGCCAGCCCGTGTCGGTCGTACGGTTCACGTCGATGACGGGCCCAGCCCGGAATGTCGCAAGAGCGCCGCGGCTGAAGGCGCGCGACCCCTGAATGCCTCGAACACTTCCATCGGGGGCGTTCCGCCGCCCAGTGAAAGGACGGTCTCTCGGAAACGGCGCCCGGTCTCCGCGACAGCGGACGGATCTTCGAGCCCGGCTTCTTCGAATGCGGAAAATGCGTCCGCCGAAAGCACCTCTGCCCATTTGTAGCTGTAGTAACCAGCCGCATAACCCCCGGCAAAGATATGCCCAAAACTGCATAGGAAGCGATCTTCTGCGAGCGGCGGCAGGACCGTCGTGCTTTCGGCAATTCGGCGCTGCACAGTGAATATATCCTGTGCCGAGCGGGTCAGATCCTCTCGATGCAGCGCGAGATCCATCGATGCAAAATAGATCTGTCGCAGCATCTGGCTTCCCGCCCGATAGTTGCGTGCAGCCTCGATCTTGTCGAAGAGCGAATCGGGCAGCGGTTCGCCGGTGTCGATATGCCGAGAGAGTCCGACGAGCGTCTCGCGGTGATAGCACCAGTTTTCCATGAACTGGCTCGGCAGTTCGACGGCATCCCACTCGATATTTCGAATTCCCGATGCCAACCCATATTCGACGCGAGTCAACATGTGCTGCAGGCCATGCCCAAATTCATGAAAGAGAGTCAGTACTTCGTCGAAGGACATCTGCGAGGGATTGCCATCGAGCGGTGGCGCTTGATTGCAGACCAGATACGCGACCGGCACCTGCTGTGAGCGACCACTCCTGCCGAGGCATTCACCCATCCAGGCTCCGCCGCGCTTTTCTCCCGAGCGGCTATAGGGATCCAGGAAGAAGGCCGCGATCGGTTCTCCATCCTCTCCCATGACCCGAAAGAAACGAACGTCGGGATGCCAGACCGACGTTGCCCCGTCGGCAGCCACGATAGAGACACCAAAAAGCCGCTCGGCCAGCGCGAAAAGCCCTTCGAGTACGCGCGGCAGTGGGAAATAGGACCGCAGCGTCTCCTCCGAGTAGTCGAATCGTTTCTCCCGCAAACGTTCGGCAAAAAACGCCACGTCCCATAGCTCGAGCGTTTCGTTCGGATCGAGTCTCGAAACGCTGGTAGCTCGGGAGGCATAGCTGCGGAGCGCGACGAGATCACTTCGTGCAGCCTCGATCGCCGCAGCCCGCAACTGCTCGAGGAGTTCGTCTACGGCTGCGAGACTCGGCGCCATCTTTGAATCGATCGACAATCCGGCAAAACTCTCGAAGCCGAGAAGCTCCGCCGTTTCGTGTCGCAGCTCGAGGATGCGCTCGATGATCGGTGTGTTGTCGAGGGTGCCGCTACTCGCGCGTGTGACGTAGGCTCGATAGAGCTCCTCACGACGTTCGCGATTCTCTCCATGCTCCAAAAAGGGCAATAACACCGGCGCATCCAGCGTAATTCGCCAGGGCCCCTGCTCCGCGGTCGCGCCCTCCTCGCCGGACTCTCTCGCATTTTGCGCAGTCAGCTGCCGAAGACTCTCCGGCAGACCCGCCATCTCGGCGGGCTCCACGAGCACCATCGCGAACTCCTGCGTCGCGTCGAGTACGTGATTGCTGAATCGCGTGCCGACCTCTGCGAGTTCGGCCTGAATTTCGTTAAAGCGCTTTCGCGCCACCTCGTCGAGACCCACACCTGCGTGCCTGGCTTCCCTCAGCAGATTCTCCACGATGCGACGCTGTGCTGCGTCGAGGGAGGAAAATGCCGAACCGGTCCGCAGAGCCTCGAGCCCTTCGAATATGGGCCGGCTCTGCGCGAGTCGCAGACCGAAGGCAACGACCTCCGGCTGAACCGTCGAGTGGGCTTCGCGGAGCGCATCGCTGTTCTGTACGCCCATCAGGTGCCCTACGAGGCCCCAGGCGAATCCGAACCGCTCCGATATCGCTTCCAGGTTTTCGACAAGACCGGTCCAACTCGGCTCGAGATTCGCTTCGAGCTGATCGAAAAGGACGCCCAGTTCAGCGAGGAGTTCGCGGATGCCCGGCACGACGTGGTTCGGGTTCACGAGATCGGAGCGCGGCAGCTCATCGTGTAACAGCAGAGGATTCGGTTCGGTCGGTGCCAAGTCGCTGATTCCCTCGGATTGAATGGGTGAGTCCAAAAAAACTAGCGAAGACCCGAGACCGTTGTGTGGAACCGGCCTCGATGGTCGGCCGTCATCCTTAGCAGATTACTCGAAGGTTCCAGACGCATGTATGAATTTAGTATCCGAAATACCTGGTCAAGACTGTGCGTTCTGCGTCCGCACTGCGGCGGTCGATCGAGGTGCGTGCTCGATCGGGCGAAGCGATCCGATGACCGCGACCAGGACATTCAAGGCGCAGCCCACGACACCGACGTGCACCCCCTCGAGCCGCGTTACGCCAGCCAGCGAGAGTCCTGCCGAAAACAACGTCCCGACCACGATGCCCACGAGCACAGGCCCAGCACGCAGGCGAGACCAATGCAGCGCGATCAGAAAGGCCGGCACGCATTGTACCAGCAGCTCCATCTTCAGCTCGATCAATCGCCAGAGTGTGAGATCTCGCCACAAGGCGAAGGGAATCGTCGCGATGAGGATACCCGCGGCCAATCGCTTGCCGAGGCGGGTGGCCGCATCATCGCTTCCCTCACGTCCCAACAGGTCTCTGGACAAAAGAGACCCGAGTGAGAGCAGGCACGAATCCGCGGTGGACATGATCGCCGACAACGCGCCCAGAAAGACGAGCAGTGCGGCCCCGACCGAATAGCCCCCGGCCGAGCCCCAATCACGCAGCAGCATTGGCACCACTTCGTCCGTATCGACCGCGTTGGTGATGTCGAAACGCGCGATGGCGGCCACACCGATCAAGGTCACGACCAGGGTGGTGGCCAGCGGCATGAAGGTCATGCCCGAGAACGAACGTTTGAGGGCGCGAGCGCTCTCGGCTGCGTAGATTCGTTGGATCGCCTGCGGATAGAGAACGCTCGCAAGGCCCATCAAGACGATCGTGCTGAACCAATTGATACAGACCGTCGCCGATGGAACGCTGACGGCAGACGGGCGACGTGCTGCGACCGTGCGCGTGATCTCGGCCAGCCCGCCGGCTTCCGAGAGCAGCCAGCTGAATAGTGCCGCGAGTCCGACCAGCATCGCGATGCCCTGTGCGGCGTCGGTCCAGGCAACCGCACGCATGCCGCCCCGTGTCTCGTAGAAAAGAATCACGGCTGCCAATCCGATAACGCCTGCCGGATACGAGATCCTGCCATCGGTCACGACACTCGCAACGTCCCCCATCGCCTTGAGCTGGGCCAATAGAAAGTTCGCCAGAGCAAGACTCATCAGTACTGCCACGACGAAACGCAGTGGTCTCTGCCATGGACCCGAGAAACGAAACCGAAGATAGTCACCCGGCGTCACGAAGGCATGGCGCACCGCGAGGGGTCGCAGACGTGGGACGATGACATGGAACATGACAATGATGGACATCATGAACCCGGTGGCCATGATGAAGGAGAACCCATCGCGATAGGCGCGACCGGGATACCCGAGGAGTGAGTTGCCGCTGTATGCAGTTGCATAGAGCGTCAAGAACAGGACGAACGCACCGAGTGAGCGACCGGCGAGAAAATGGTCCGCTGGCGTGGCATCGCGTTTTGCGCGGCGAGCCACCTCCGCCACCAGCAGCAGGGCGCCGAGGTAGACGACCAGTGAAACCACGCCCCAGACACCAAAATTCATCGAGGCGCCCCGGGATCCTGGGATTGGTCGGCTTCGTCAGCGTCGTCAGAGACGTCAGAGATGTCCGAAATGATCCACGCGACAGCATTCATTATCGCGACACCCACGTAGCAGAGCAGCGCCACGGCGACCCAGTCCGGCAGCCCCAGCCAAAGTCGCAGAGGCGCCTCCGCATCCCGATACCATGGCACCGATACCAGATAGAGAAGCGCGATCACGACCATGCAGGCGAGATGTACGCGTCGTCGGACACGAGGGTCGCTCATTCGGTGCGTTCTCCGTTGGAACGAAATAATTCGCCCTGTTCAGTGTCCGGCTTGGATCGCGCATTCTGACCGTGCTCATTCTCGAGTTCGGGCAACAGACATTGTGGGTCGTCGAAGCGCGCGTTGTTGACCAGTCGAGTCACCGGCCGCCCTTCGAGCGTCCCGCTCAGCGCTGGATGCATCATCTCCCTCAGTGCGTCCATCTCCGATCCCGGATCGAGCCATGCATCCAAAGCGGTTGGCTCGAGAATAACCGGCATACGATGATGAATACCCTCCAGATCAACGTTGGCCGCCGTGGTCAATACCGTACACGATTCGATAATTTCGCCCCCTTCTCCCCGCCACTCCTCGTAGAGTCCGGCCAGGGCCAGGAGTGGGCCTTCGAGTGGGCGGAAATGATAGGGCTGGTGGCCTCTCGCTCGCGTCGTCCACTCGTAGAATCCATCGGCAACGACGAGGCATCTCCTTCGTTTCCAGGCCGCTCGAAAAGACGGCTTCTCATGCGCCGTTTCCGATCGCGCATTGAAGAGACGGGCGCCAATGGTCGCGCTCTTGCTCCAGGCTGGCACGAGACCCCACTGCTTCCAGAAAATCGCACGGGCCCCATCGGTATTCAAGGCAAGTGTCGCGATCTGTTGCGAGGGTGAAATGTTGTACCTCGCTCGCAGCTCGCTGCCATCGAGATCGGTCACCGCTTCTTCCACCATCGCCAGTGCGAAATATTCGGCAATCTCGCTGCCGGAACGCGTCAGCGTCATTCTCCCGCACATGACCGCCACTCCCATTTTCGCGTCTTCGCATCTTCGCATCTTCGCATCTTCGCATCGTGCTGCTCGCGCAAAGTTGATGAGCTCGCTGCTAGAGTAGCCCAACAAGGGGGGATGATTTGACCGACGAGACTTCGATCGATCGAGACGACGACGAGAATTCAATCGCAAGCTTCGTTCCGCGCGGCCTTCTGGGCGGAACCCTGATGGGTCTCGCGAACCTGGTCCCCGGGATCAGCGGCGGAACCATGCTGCTTGCAACCGGCGTGTACCCGAGCTTCATCAACGCGATCGCAGACCTGACGGTTCTGCGATTCAAGCCGCGTTCGATCGTCGTGCTTGCGACGATCGTCGGCGCTGCGATCGTCGCCATCGGCCTGTTGGCCGGTCCGACCCGCGCACTCGTGATCGAGCAACGTCCGCTCATGTACAGCCTTTTCATCGGACTAACACTCGGTGGATTTCCTCTCGTCTGGCGTCTGGCACAGCCCATCACGCCTACGGTCTGGATCGGCGCGGCGGTGGCATTCGCGCTGATGGTCGCAATGGCCGTCGGCACCGATGGCGGCAACGGCGGCGGCGCAGCGAGCATCCCACTCCTTGTCCTGTCCGGGCTCGCGGGAGCCTCAGCCATGATCCTGCCCGGTATTTCGGGGGGCTACCTCCTTCTCATCCTCGGTCAATACGAACCGATTCTGGGTGCGATCGATGAGCTGAAACAAGGCTTGATCGGGCCGATCGGCTTTGATCTGGACCGTGTGCTGGCATCGATGAATATCGTCATTCCCGTCGGAATCGGCGTGGTTCTCGGCGTGGTCGGTGTGAGTAATCTCCTCCGTTGGCTCCTCGATCGCTATGAGAAACCGACTCTCGGCGCCCTGCTCGGCCTGCTTATAGGCGCGGTAGTCGGCTTGTATCCATTTCAACAACCGGTTGCTCCGGAGCTTGGCTTCGAAGACCACGGTCGTCTCGTCCTCGAAGCCGAGCTGCAAGATATTCCCGTGGAGGACTGGCCGCTCGAACGGTTCACGCCGAATTCAGGCGATGTAGCGGCCTCGGGAGGAACGATCGCTCTGGGTCTCATGCTGACGTACGCGATCTCGCGTTTCGGTTCGAAATAAGACGACTGAACAGTCGGCCCCGATTGACCCGACGGGGGGGCCGGTGCCGCTGCCGACGCCCTTCAAACTCCGAAGATGGGAAAATGTCTACCGCTGTCTGATTCGCGCGGGCTCGCGTACTGCTGATCAGCCATACGCAACGGGGTCGTCAATGCCTTGAACTGCGGGTCGAATCAGCCATCGGGTCGGGCGAACCAGGATGCTGCAATAGTCACGCATGATTCTTGCTTGGAACTGGAATACGTTTTTGCGCAAACTTTGGGACGCCGGATCGGCCGCAGCCCATCGATGGCCTCAGGAGGAAGGAGCTGATTCGCAATGCCCACAAATTCCATTCAGGGCCTCTATTTTCTCCTCGGGCTGCTCCTGTCCTTCTATGTCCTCGTGCCTTTTCTGGAACTCACGGTTCGCTGAAATCCGCCCGAGAGTGGCTTCTTGCCGGTCTTCTTTTTGGGCTCTTCAGCGCTTCGCAACATCACGACATGAGCCAGCAGAGCCCGTCGCTCCTCGGCTCGAAGCGGACGTGCTTCGCCAACCGGCAAGCGTCCCAGCCGAAGCGGGCCCATTCGAATCCGCACCAATCGGCGAACGGGAAACCCGAGAATCAGCAGACTCCGTCGGATCTGGCGTTTTCGCCCCTCGACCAGCGTCAGTGAAAACTCCGAAGTTCCCGTGTCGGAGTTAAACCGGACGCCGCTCACGCGGGTGGGCGCTGCTCGCCCTTCTTCCAATGTGACGCCTTTTTCGAGACGCGCGATGGCCTGCGTATCAATCGCGCCCTTCACATTGACACGGTACTCACGCTCGTTTCGAAGAGAGGGATGAAGCAAGGCGTGAGCGGCGTCGCCGTCATTCGTCAGCAGCAAGAGCCCCGATGTTTCCTTGTCGAGACGACCGACGGGGAACACACGCTCGATCTTCCGCGGAAGAAGATCCATCACCGTTCGGCGCCCTTCGTCATCACGCACGGTCGTAACGACACCGCGAGGCTTGTTGACGATCCAATAACTCGGTCGCTCGCGGATTAAGCGCTCTCCGTCCAAGCGGATATCATCGAGACCTGGATCGGCGCGCTCGCCAAGCTTCGCCACGCGACGATTGACCGTAACGCGTTCGTCGACCAGGAACTGCTCGACGTCTCGACGCGAGCCAAGCCCGGCACCGGCCAACAATTTCTGTATCCGGACCGAGCCTTCGAAGCCCGGAGGAGCCGCGGGGCTCGACGACGCGCCCGGCTTTTTCTCGAGCGAGCGCGTCTTCGGCGTGCCCTCAGTTGCCAGATCAGGCTTCTTGCGCGCCTTTCGAGTGTGCTTTGGAGATTGGCCGTGCGGCATAGGACTAGCGTTCCGCGGGATCCTCGTCGGCGTCGCCGGGATCGTCTCCATCGGCGTTGTCGGTGGCGTCGGCGTTGTCGATGGCGATGGCGATGGCGATGGCGTCGGTGGTGTCGGTGGTGTCGGTTGTGTTGTCGATGGCGTTGTCCGCGTTTCAGGCGGCTTCGACGACGTCGACTTCCTCGTCTTCAACGACTG
>JAQBEG010000449.1:0-9347 GCA_032123985.1 Deltaproteobacteria bacterium | reverse complement strand
GGCTGGCTACTCGAGGCTTCCACCAATCCGATCTTTATGGGTTGATCTTGCAAGAACTGGGTTCCGATTCGGATCTGGGTGTCCACCGACGAGACAAGCTTAGCCCGAGATGAAACCTCGAGATTTCGACCGAGTTCTTTTCGAAAGGGTTTTGTTACATGTATGATGTCGAGTTGGACTCGAATCGAGCGGAGAGGACAAGATGGGCATGGAAATCGGCTCCCTACACGTGCGTCGCAGCATTCTGATCCAGGCGACGCCCACTCGAGTCTGGCACGAGTTTCAATCGTTCGACCGGGTCTCGACCTGGCTCGATCTCGGCCATCGGCTGGATGCCTTCGAGTGCAAGATCGGGGGCGAAGTGAGGATGAGTGTCGAGGTCGACGGGGAGCAACGCTCTTACGGCGGGCGAATCCTGGTTTTCGATCCCGAATGCGAAGTTTCGTTCGAGAGCCAATGGGACTCGCCTCATGACTGGCCGGTTCCGACATTCTGGACGATTCGCCTAACGTCTGTTTATGATGGAACGATGGTCGAGATCTTCCACCATGGCTTCGAACGAATGGGCGCGGCGGCGGCCGACAATCTCGAAGGCTACGAAGACGGATGGGATATCACACATCTGAAAGCACTACGGTCGATCATTGAGTCATAGAGACGCCTACGCCGGAGAGTTGAACCAGGCGAGGCGAAGAAACCTCGAATCTGAAGGCTCTACGAGTACTCGTTCATCCGAACCCAGAAGCGACGTGCCTCGAAAAGCCACGTCGAGTCGAGTCCACCGACTACCGATCGACGTCGTCGACGGCCGCCATGACGTCCATGGACGCTCCCTCGGGCGCCGGCACCTCGGTAATCGGATCGTCGACGTCGTCGAATTCGAGACGAAGGGCGCGACACATCGTGGCATGCATTTCGTAGAGGCACGCTACGTAGGTCAGCTCGAGGATCTCGGTGTCATCCAGCTCGGCTCGCAGGGCTTCAAAAACGCCATCCGGAACGCGGCCGCCTTCGAGGACGAGGCAGTCGGTATAGGCCAGCACCGCCCGCTCGATGGGCGAAAAGCACGAGGCCACCGACCAGGCCGGAATCGCCTCGATCTTCTCTTCGCTCAGACCGACATCCCGGCTGGCCTTGCAATGCTGCGAGAACACGAAGCGACTGCCACGCGCAAATCCAGCCCTTGTTTGCGCGAGCTCACGTAGCTGAGGCGAAATTTTGCGATTGGGGCTTCGGTAGAAGCCAAATCCCTGGACCGTATGATCGAAACAATCCGGCACTCCAGCGAAGACGGTCCACCAGTTTCCGGGTGTTCCCGTCGCAGTGCCCGGCGACGCGACCGGGTCTCGTTCTCCAAAAAGCATGCGGTACAACGTCTGGGCGTTGTCATGAGCTTCGCTCTTCGGAACCTGGCGTAAGCGGGGCATCGTGTTTCCTTTCAGCTGGACGGGTTTTGCATCTCGGCTTTGTGGAACCAGACCTTGGGTTCATCGCTCGAAATAGTGGGTGACTTCGCGTGTAGGAGACGCTCCGCCTCCACAGCGTCGGCCGCCGTGAAGTCTCGCGTCATCACGGCAAACTCGACCGCAATCCCATCCGGGTCTTCTGTGTAGATGGAACGGATCCAGTGGTGATCGATCTCGAGGACGTCTCTCCCGTAGCCGAGCCAGCGCTCTTTGCGTCGATCGAGATCGTCCAGGTCGTCAGCGGAGAACGCAAGATGGTTCGTCAGCGGATCGAGTCCCAGGTCGCGGCAGATATCGGTTCGAAGTTCCGGTGAACCGGGTACGTTGGACAGATCCCAGAACGCCATCAGCTGGTCCCTGGACGGGCCCGTCGAGTAGAAGACGTGTCGCGCAAACCCGCCCTTCTGCGGGACGACCTCGACCTTGACGAGTTCGAAGCCCATCGCCTTCGTATAGAATTCGTGAGTCTTCTCGATGTCCTTCACTGCCAGAGCAATGTGGCTCACACCCATATTCGACGCCTCCATTTCGCTGTGGTCGACGGTCGCGCCGACTAGTCCGGTTCTTCGAGTTCGCGAAGTCGCTGCTCGTAGTCGGGCCAGCCGACTAGAGATCTTGCTTGATCAAACGTAGCGCGAGGCGCGTCGCCCTGTCCTGTGTCTTGCAGTTGCTTCGCGGCGTTCTGCATCGCGTCGATGCTATGCAGGAGCAGCGAAACAGGATACAAGACGAGCGAGTAACCCATCGCTTCCAGTTCCGTGGATTCGAGCCAGGGTGTGCGACCATCCTCTACGAGGTTCGCCACCTTCAATCCAGGAACGCTCTCGCAATAACGTTCCATCTGCCGAGAACTCTCGGGTGCCTCCAGAAAGGTGAGATCGGCGCCGGCATCGGCGAACGCTTCCGCACGCCAGAGCGCTTCCTCGAAGCCGTCCGTGGCGTTCGCATCGGTTCGAGCCATGATCAAGATGTCGACGTCGTACTCCTCCCTCACGCGAACGCAGGCCCGGATTCGTCGAAGCGCCTCGTCCCGATCGACGATCTCCTTTCCAGACGTATGCCCACAACGCTTTGGCCAGCACTGATCTTCGATCATCACGCACGCAAGCCCCGCCTGGGCACAACCGATCAATGCACGCTCCGCATTGACGGCGTTTCCGTAACCGGTGTCGGCGTCGCCCATGACCGGAAGCGACGTCGCCGCACACACGTTTCGGGCCTGGTCGATCATCTCGCCATAGCTCAGCAGCCCGACATCGGGGAGTCCTAGGCGCGCAGCCGCAACCGAGAAACCGCCGAGGAACGCCGCCGAAAACCCTGCCCGCTCAAGGACCCGCGCCGACAGCGCATCAAAGCAGCCCGGAACGCGAACGATCGAACCCGCGTCGAAGAGCGACCGAAGTCGATTCGCACCCCCGTTCGGATTGGAAAACAAACTCATCTGCTCTCCGTGGCGAACGAAACGTCGAAATGAGGGTCCCGCCTGAGTACGGCGGAGAAGTCGGCTGCGATCATGGCCCAAGCGTATAACAGCCAGCCAACAACCCGCTTGGAAACTCAGCCGATTCTAGATTGCCTTGGGCCAGCTCTAGCCTCATTCGTCAGTGTAATAGACGTCACCCATCATGACGGACTCCTCGTGCTCATGGTGGCGAAGTCTATCCAGCAAGCGCGCCACATCCCTCTTCGTGTCATCGGCGATCTCCTCGACGGAGCGCTCGACGTTCATCCGCTCCTTCAACTGCCGACACAGCGATTCGCATTCGTCGAGGATCACACGATGCTCGTCCCGCAGCGCGTCCAGAGCGCTCGCCAAGGCAGGGCGACGCGTCAACAAATCATCGTAGAAACCGTCGAATTGCTCCTCGAGGGCGAAGTGCTCTTGCAGCATTGCGGGCAGGGGGAGCAGGCCTTCGACCAGGGCCGTCCGCCCTGTCGCGGCTGCGACGGCATCGAGCTGGCCCCTGAGTGTGTGGTGATCCGCTTCGATGCGTTCCGCAGAGTGGTGCCGGCCGACCGCGCCCGGTGTCTCACCTTTGCCATTCGTCGTCATCTTTGTCCCCTTTCGGTGTGCGCGTATCCCCTCGTCGATCTGCACCCGTTTTCGCCGAGTCTGGAGACCGGCAAATTCCCTCACTCAGCGCGCTCGGCCGTCCAGTCTCTCCGGCGGATTGCTGCATGATCCGTACCACTGTGGCGCCGCATGAATTCGCTCAGAAGACTTGAGGTTGAGACAACTTGCCCCACCTCGTTGGCGTACAACCTGCGGCCTATGGCCGCAGGCACGTTTCGCATCTCGAAGACGAGATTTAGTGAAACGCGCTTCGGCGGCACAAAGCCACGCAGGAAACCCCCTCCAGGTGGCTCCGATGACGCTCAGACCGAACCGACAGGCCTAGGCGTCATTCTATTGAAGCTCTCCCAGAGCCGAAAACGTTCTTGACTTTGGAATTCAGGTCGAGTGTCACCTGATGGGTATCAATGTCTCACGTGCGGTACGGCGCTTGCATTACATTGAGATAGAGGAACTCATGTTATTGAAACGTGAGTGGGGCCGTCGGGTTCCGACTCCCAACACCAAAAGGGTTCGGTTTCGCAATCACTGATCAGGAGTGAACCAATTGAGCCGCTCTTCTCCCGTCTCTGCCGCTGGCAGCGAAACGATTCCCCAGACTGAATCCGTTCCGAAGCAGGTCATCCACGCGAACGAGCACATTCTGGAAATCGTATCGGACTCCGGTGAAGGGGCGCAGAAATGCGGCCAGATCTTCGCCTCGGTGTCGGCAAAGATGAGTTATGGCATCTGGACCGTCGAGATCATCCCGGCCGAAATCGAGCCCCCGGCACGGACGCCGGGCGGGGCGAGCGGAAATCTGATCCGCTTCGGACGCGACCAGGTCACGAATTGGGGAGACGAGGCCAACCTCGTCGTCGCGTTCAACGAGCAGGTGCTGCTCTCGCGACATCGCCTCCAGGCATTGGCGGACGACTGCGTGATCCTGATCGAGTCCAAATGGAGCAGTCATCCCGACGAGGAAGTTCGCCAGCAATGGAAGACCGCGATGGAGGAGATCACCGAATGCGGCTACCGAATCATCCCCGTCCCGATGGAGGAAGAGTGTCTGCGCAGGGTCGATGATCCCCGCAAGGGCAAGAACATGTTCGCGCTGGGGCTGTTGGCGCAGATCTACGGTCTCGATACCGAAAAGATTCACGCTCAGATCCGCGATCAATTCGCGAAGAAGGAGGCCGAAGTCTCGAGGTCGAATTGCGACCTGCTCGAACTCGGCGTGGAATGGGCAGAGCGCAACCTGGACTTCCGTGTCGAGATTCCCCGCGTCGAAGTCGAAGAGGCGCGCGTCGTCATGAACGGTAACCAGGCGGCGGCGCTCGGCGCTATCGCGGCGGGCATGGAGTTCTGCGCGATGTACCCCATCACGCCGGCAACCTCGGTCTCTCACTATCTCTGCGAGATATTCGAGACCTACGGCGGCAAGGTGCATCAATCAGAAGACGAAATTGCTGCCGCGGGTGTGGCGATCGGCGCCTCCTATGCTGGCAAGGTTGCCCTGACCGTCACGTCTGGCCCGGGGTTGGCTTTGAAGACCGAGTTCATCGGCCTGGCGATCATGACCGAGATCCCTCTCGTGGTTCTCGATGTTCAGCGTGGCGGCCCCAGCACGGGACTGCCCACCAAGGTCGAACAGAGCGACTTGCTCGCAGCCTTGTTCGCACAACCCGGTGACGCGCCCCGCGTCGTGATGGCGCCGGCCACCATCGAAGAGTGCTTTCACGCGATGATCACGGCACGCCGCATCGCCAAGACGTTTCGCTGCGTGGTCATTGTGCTCTCCGACGCCAATCTCGCGAGCGGCCAGCAGCAATTTCGAAGGCCAGCTCTGGACGAACACTGGCACGCAGCGCCCCCGAACCATCGCGCCGTGGGCCGTCACCAACGGCCCTACGACTGGGATCCGGAAACCGGTCTTTCACAGCGCATCGTGCCCGGCCAGCCCGGGGGCATGCACACCGTCACGGGGCTCAATCACGACCAGGACAGCAAGGTCGACTACAGGCCCGAGGCCAACCAGCTCGGCTGCAACATGCGCAGCCGAAAACTCGCCTTGCTCCACGAGACCATGTCGCCCCCGCCGATCCACGGCGACGATTCAGGACGGCTCCTGATCGTCGGCTGGGGCAGCACCAAAGGGGCCATAGAGGAGGCGGTGGATCGCGCGCGCGCGGAAGGGCTCGCGGTCTCCTCCACGCACATCACGTTCCTCTCGCCGATGCAGCCCGGCTTGCGCGATCTCTTCGCGCGCTTCGACCACGTCATGACCGTCGAGATCAATTACAGCGACGACCTTGCCGCTCCTCACATCACACCGGAGAACCGGCGTCTCGGGCAGCTCGCCTTCTTGCTGCGGGCGCAGACGCTGGTAGACGTGGATTGCTGGACTCGCGTCCCCGGCCAACCACTACGGCCTGGCCAGATTCACGAGGCCATACGCAGTAAACTGTCGAGCGTCGACAATCGGGAGACCGCGCCCTCATGACTGATCAGCTCCGTTCTTTCTTCGACTGCGGGTTCGACGACGATCGCACATTCGATCTCGACGACTACGGCGATATCGTGGCGCGGTGGTGCGGCGGGTGTGGGGATCACGGTGTGCTCAACGCCGTGAAGCGCTTCATGCGAGAGGAGCAGCTGCTCCCGGAGCGCACGGTCTTCGTATCCGGGATCGGATGTTCGAGCCGCTTTCCCCACTATCTAAACACCTACGGCTTCCATGGCATCCACGGGCGGGCGTTGCCCATTGCGACGGGCATCAAACTCAGCCGACCGGATCTGGAAGTCTTCGCGGTCATGGGAGACGGGGACTGCTGCTCGATTGGTGCGGGTCACTGGCTCCACGCGACCCGCTACAACATCGACATGACCGCTCTCCTACTCGACAACGCGATCTATGGCCTCACGAAGAACCAGACTTCACCGACGACGCCGCAGGGTTATAAGACCAATACCCAGCCCAGGGGCAGTTATCTGCCGCCCCTCAACCCGATCGCCACGACTCTGGGCATAACGAATGCGTCCTTCGTCGCACAGACGGCGGACTGGGTCCCCGCGCATCTCCTCGCCACGATCCGCGCCGCCTACCAGCACCCAGGCTTCTCGTTCGTGCGCATCCTGCAGCGCTGTCCCAAGTTCACCGCTCCCCTCTTCGCAGCGCAGGCGCGTACGCCCGATCTGCACGAAATGCTCGTTCATCCCGATGGCGTCAGCGTGCCCGGTCTGGAAAAGATCTACAAACGGCAGCTCGAGCACGACCCCGCGGACCTTGATCGTGCACGAGTGCTCGCAGAGGACTCCGAACAAGTCCGCCTTGGCGTCTTCTATCGCAATGACGATCTACCTCGCTATGACGACATCCGTCAGCTGCCGACCTACACCGCCGCGCAGAATATCGAGCGCCTCAATCTGGAGTTCGACCGATTTGCCGTCTGACCCCCGTGTGCAACAGGCCCTCGACGCCCTCGCCGAGCCGATCAGATCCTTCCGATCGACCCTCGCGAATACGAGCGAGCAGATCAGGCTGCTGATCAGCACACGCGTAGAACACAACGGGTCGACGGTGGAGGTCGCGCGTGCGGAACTCGGCGAGTTCGCGACCGGGCGTATCGACGCCGAACGCATGGCGAAACTGTTCGCACATGTAGAACCGCCTACGATCGAACACGCGGATGTCGTGGTGCGGGCGCTCGGTGTCTGTAACGAGCTCATCGCACGCCGCGAGAATCTCTTCCGCGTCGTGGTCGCAGAAGGGGACGACATGAGCGCCGCCGTCGGTCGGGCCCTCGCCGACATCGGCAGAGCCTTCGCCACGACCCGCATCGTGGAGCTCGTCACGCAAGGGCAATACAGCGCTTCGGAGCATGCGGCGCTTCTCGACGGCCATCCCTTCGAGCGGTGGAGCCGAGCGGAGCGGAAGGTCCACCTCCCCCTCGTTGTCTGCGTCGCCGGACGCGACTTGAGGATCGGCCGGCTGGCCGATTTCCTCGACCGCTCCGTCGCGCTCGTGCTCGTCGTCGATGGCGAAGCACCACCGGCGCCCCTGGCGCGTCTGATCACGCCTGGCGTTTTGGTGATCCAGACCGCGGATCCTCAGGAACTCGAATGGATCGCTCGCCACGACGGGCCCCGTGTATTGGCATTGATGCCAACGGACGCGGTCCAGTTTCGGCACGATCCTGCCGCCGGCCCCACGCCGGCCGATCGCATCGTCATCACACACCTGCCCAACAAAGAGCCGCGCAGGCTGGGCGTATCGAGTGGGTTCCAGCAGCGAGAGGATCTGGCACAGCTCGAGGCGCTCGCGGCCGGTTCCGAAACTTCGACACGGCGTGTCGCAGATTCAGAGACCCCCGCGGCCAAAGTCGAAACCCGTGAAACCAACGCCCCCCGCCCCGCGTCCACGACCGATGCGCCTATCGGCGAGCCCCCTTCGGCGGCGTCGCCGATGGATGCCGTGGACAAGCTGTCGGCGTGGTTGCTCGAGCAGGCCGACCTGACAGGCCCGGCCTAGAGAATCGTGTCATGAACCTCGACGCCATTATCCAATCAATTTCGATCCTGACTGGCGTATGCGTGGGCTTCGGTGCCTTGATCGCCCTCGTCCACAGCCGCTTTCACGTCTCGGAGGATCCGCGAATCAATGCGGCCCTCGAATTGCTTCCCGGCAACAATTGCGGAGCCTGCGGCGCACCGGGCTGCCGCGCCTTTGCCGAAGGTCTCGTTGCGGGTGAACAACAACCAGCCCGCTGCACCGTCATGGGACCGGAAGAGACCGAAGACGTCGCGCGACTCCTCGGCGTGGAGGTCGGCGAAGCGGTCAAGCGCGTGGCTCGTCTGTTATGCGCGGGGGGCAGCGACGTGGCGATTCAGGCCGCCGAATATCGGGGCTTCCCGAGCTGCAAGGCTGCGGCCTCGGTGGCTGGGGGCGGAAAGGCTTGCACGTGGGGATGCCTCGGACTGGCGGACTGCGAGACAGTCTGCGACTTCGACGCCATCCACATGAGCACCACCCGACTCCCAATCGTCGATCCGGCACGCTGCACTGCATGCGGAGATTGCGTGGACGCCTGCCCGAAAGATCTCTTTGTGATCATGCCGCTCGAGCACCACCTGCTCGTGCAATGCAGAAGCGAACTCGAAGGGGAAGACGCCGTGGGACTTTGCAGCGTGGCGTGCAACGGCTGCGGAAAGTGTGCCCTCGACGCCAAGGAAGGGCTGATCGACATCGCGCATGGCCTCGCCGTCATCGACTACACGAAGCACGGACTCGAGGCGCCCGACGCCACGCAGCGCTGTCCGACGGGCGCGATCGTCTGGCTCGAGAATGCACGGCTTGGGGAACGCCATGCAGCCTCCGCGATGGACGTTTCGCGAACGGCAGGGCAAGCCGCAGGGGAGAGGCTCCAATGAGTGGGCAAACCGCACCCGGCGAAGCGAAGTACCCGGGGATCCTCAGCAACGACGATGGCAGCGGGGCCGTGGTCGGCGTAGAGACCGCAGCCAGCGAAGCGGCGGGCGCCTATCCCATCACCCCATCGACGCAGATGGGAGAAGGCTGGGCCGCCGCGGTCGCCGACGGTACCAGGAATGTGAACGGCCGTTGCATGATCTATTTCGAGCCGGAGGGCGAGCATGCTGCCGCAGGTGTGATGGCTGGATTGAGCATGACGGGGCTTCGCTCCGCCAATTTTTCGAGTGGCCAGGGCATCGCGTATATGCACGAGTCTCTCTACGCGGCCGTGGGCAAGCGCTTGACCTATGTCCTCAGTATCGCCTGCCGGGCCATCACCAAACACGCGCTCAACGTG
>JAQBEG010000448.1:0-7776 GCA_032123985.1 Deltaproteobacteria bacterium | reverse complement strand
GCCATGACGTACTGGTCGACCTGTTCGCGCCAAGGCGAATCTCTCTCCTATTTTTCTCGAACCGTCACGAAGACAGCAGGATCCAAGACTTCGGAACGGACACCGACGTTCTGAGTGACGTCCTCGGTGGAACATTGAATCTACGCGTTCCCTATTTTCCGCTCAGCTTCACGGCGCGCCGTAGCCGCCTACGGACCGAGAGCAAGGGCGGCGGCTTCTTCAACCGGCGCGACGAGACACGCCGTCTACTCGAACTCGCTGGGTCGCACCGCTCGCGGAGAACGACGGCTAGCCTGCGCCTACGTGAGGTTGACGTCGATGACAACAGCATTCCTTCTGTCCAAGACTTCAGGATCAGGGAGGGAAACCTTGCGTTCGGGCACCGATGGGGCAGTCAACTCAACAAGTCGGTCCGTATCAACGCCCGCCACTTCGTACGCACCCAGAACATCGACTTTCGTAGCACGACGGCCAATTCGGTCCTTGCCTGGGACGTCACAGACAATCTTCTCGGCCAGGCCGAATACCAGTTCACCCGATTTGACAACGTGGGCCAGGACACTACGACCCACCGCGGAATAACACTTCTCTCTCATCAGCTCTATGACAGCCTCTGGACGAAGCTCCGCTTCTTGGGCGAGTTTACGACCGTCGATTCCGGGGAAAGATCACTCTATGGACCCGAAGGCTCGCTGCGATATCGCAAGCAACTGCCGTGGTCGAGTGTGCTCCGAATCGACGGGCGGGCGCTGTACCGGATCGAGGACCGAAAGCTAGACGATCCTCGCGTACAGACTCCGGCTGAGAGGCTCCAGATCACCGGTCCCGTGGACAATTTTCTTGCGAATCGAAATGTGGTGACGTCCTCCATCCGAGTCTTCGACTCGAATGGAAGTGAATTCACCGAAGGGGTCGACTACACAGTGGACGTAGTAGGAGACCGTACGGCGATCAACCCTGTCCTTGGTGGCGGCGTCTCGTCCGGAGACACCGTGCTGGTAAACTATGCATTCCTTACGGACCCCGACGTCAAATTCGAGCGCTCGACCCTGCATGCAGGAGCCGGTTGGGATTTCGGTTGGGCGGCACTGCGCTTCGATCACAATCAGACCAATGAGCGCGTCCTGGAGGGCGACTCGAGAGCGGGTCAGGATACGCAACGCGATGCTCTTCGGTTCGACTTGAGACGGCGCGGCAGGAAGAGCCTGGTGTCTGGCAGTCTATTCCTGATACGCGATGAGACCTCGATCGTGAAGTATGATGAAGTCGCGGCGACGCAGGCCTTGTCGTGGCGATTCATGAAGGGTTTCGAGTGGAACGCCGATGGTCGTCAGTCCTGGCGAGACTTCGAAAACCCCGATCGGACCACTAGAATCCTGTCCGCCGCGACGTCAGTCGCATGGAGGCACAGGAGGGGGCACAAGGCGCGCGTTTTCTTTCGTTTTCGAGATCTTAGTGACTCGACATCGCTGGACCAACGTAATATAGAGATCGGGATTCGCGGCCTGATTCAACTCGGAAGGCTTCAGGTCGAGCCACGAATTCGATGGATTCAGAACGAACGCGACTCGACCCAGTCGACAGATTTCAGATTCTTTGTCGCATTGCGAAGGAGGTTCTAGATGCTCCGTTCGCGGTCGCCGCTTTTCGCCTGGATTTTGCTGCTATTGCTGCTCGGCTGCGGCACTCGCGCGATCGAGCCCTGGATCTCGAGCATCGAATCGAAGGGAGTCCGTCTCGAGACACTTCCTAGCTGGCCTCCAGATGCGAACACGGCTCACGTCACGTATCTCGGAACTATTGAGACGGCCACGACGTTCGAGGGGCCCGCTGGGTTCTGGAAACGTATCTGGTCGATCGTCTCGGGATCGAAAAAGTCCGTGGGCTTCGTCCGTCCAGCCGGCCTCTGTCTGAGTGGATCGATGCTTGTGGTAGCCGACCCGGGCGCGAGCCTTCTCCATCTCCTCGATCTCGAGACGCGTCGATGGCGGATCGTCGGCGACACGCTGACCGGTCGGCTCGTGTCTCCCGTGGACGTCGCCTGTCTGCCGGAGGGCCGAATTCTGACTTCGGATTCGAGTCAGAACATCGTCTTCGCCTATGACGGTACCGGCACCCCGATAGGAGAATTCGGCACGAGCGAGTTGCTGCGACCCACCGGAGTGGCATTTGATTCGATACTCGAGCGCGTCTGGTTGACGGAGACGGCCGCTCATCGCATTCGCGCCTTCGACCTCGAAGGCGATGAAATTCTCAGGCTGGGCGTCCGCGGAACGAGGAACGGCGAGTTCAACTATCCGACCCGTATCAGTCCGGATGGAAGGGGCGGTGTCTGGCTGACGGATTCGTTGAACTTCCGCCTGCAACATGTGATGCCGGAGGGCGCGGTCGATCGAACGCTTGGATTCGGCGGAGACCGCGTCGGAACCCTCGCCAGGCCGCGCGGGCTCTTGGTGGATGGTGCCGGGAGAGTCATGGTCGTAGACGCCTTGCTCGATGCCGTGCAGATCTTCGACGTCGAGGGGCGACTCCTGCTCGCCTTCGGAGGAAGGGGTAGTTCTCCCGGACAGTTCTGGCTCCCGTCCGGTATCGCCCTCGACGGTGACGGGCACCTGTTCGTGTCGGATTCCTATAACAGCAGGGTACAGGTTTTTTCCTATGATCCGCCAGCCGATAACTAACGTGCGAATCACTCGATCGACGATCCTGCCATTGCTGGTCTCGATGACCTTGGTGTCTGTGGCGAGCGCTGACATTGCCAACACGCTTCACAACCTGACGCCGACCGGATCCGGCATCGTAAAGAACCCAGATCCAGTTGGACTCTGCCGCTTTTGCCACACGCCCCATCGTGCTCTGCAGACTACGGCGCTCTGGAATCGAGATTTGCCGACTTCGGCCTATGACATCTATGAAAGTTCGACGCTGAATGCGGTCGTAGGCCAGCCTACAGGCAGCTCTCGTCTCTGTCTCTCTTGCCATGACGGGACGGTCGCGATCGGCTCCGTTCTACATGCGCCAGGCGAGACGATCGCACCGCTGCCGCCGTTGGAAGGCCGAACGCTGATAGGAACCGACTTGATGGATGATCACCCGATCTCGTTTCTATACGACGAGGGCCTCGCCCTGCAGAACGGAGAACTCGTCCCACCGACGGCGCTGGCGGGCAACGTGCAGTTGGATTCTGCTGGCCGGGTTCAGTGTACGTCGTGTCATGACCCGCATTCGGATCGCGTTCAGAAATTTCTTGTCGAGCCGATCCAGGACGGAACACTCTGCGTCGCTTGTCACGTCAAGAACGGCTGGTCCGAGTCCTCCCATGCAATTTCCGCGGCGACCTGGAACGGACAGGGCGATGACCCCTGGCCGGGCAGCCAATTCGAAACGGTGGGGGAGAATGCGTGTCTGTCCTGCCATACACCCCACGCTGCGCCCCACCCAGAACGGCTCCTGGTACGCGATCCAGAGGAGAATGTCTGTCTGGTCTGCCACAACGGAAACGTGGCCCGGACGGACGTCCGAGCACAGCTTCTGAAGGCCAATCACCATCCGGTCGAGGAAACGAGCGGAATCCACGATCCCCTCGAGGACCCTCTCTCTATGTCACGCCACGTATCGTGTGCGGACTGTCATAATCCTCACGCCGTCAATTCGACATCGGCTTCTCCCCCTCTGGTAACGGGAGCCCAGCAGCATGTTCGCGGCGTCGACCTCGGTGGAAGCCCCGTTGCCGAGGCGCAGTTCGCCTATGAGATTTGTTTCAAATGCCATGGTCTTGCGGAAGCGCTGTCGCCGCGCGTAATTCGCCACGACAATGTCACCAACGTCAGGCTCGAGGTGCACTCGTCGAATCTCTCCTATCACCCGGTCACGGCGATCGGAACGAACCCAGGTGCCATCACGCTGTTGCCGCCGCTGACGCCGTCGAGTCAGATCTTCTGTCACGACTGTCACAACACGGATGACAAACAGTCGCCAGGACCGGATACGGCCGTTGGTCCCCATGGATCGTTCAACGAACCCATTCTCGAGCGGGAGTATCCGCTCGTCGACTTCGTGCAGGAATCACCGGCTGTCTATGCGCTCTGTTACAAATGTCACGACCGACAAATTCTCGAGGACGACGCAAACTTCGAGCACAAGAAGCATCTCCAGAATGCAGACGCGCCGTGCGCGGCCTGCCATGATCCACATGGATCACGCAACGCCACACATCTCATCAATTTCCTACGCTTCGATGCCGTCGGAAATTCGGTCGTCGTTCCCTCTCCGAGTACGGGTCGGCTCGAGTTCAACGACCTCGGCGCCGGCCGCGGCGAGTGCTACCTGATGTGCCACGCGGAGGATCATTGTCCGAGAAGCTATGACGGTCCCGATAAGGACGAGATCGGAGACTGTCCGTGACATGCGTAGGGAGCGCTTGTTCATGGGCGCTAGAAGCAATACGGGCGAACGCTCAGCGAAATACCTGGTGACAGGCGATGCATCCTTCGATCCACATTTGATGCCCCGCCGACGTGATGGCAGCGCTGTTCTCCTGGGTCGCGGCTTCTTCGATTTGTCGGGCGTGGGTCTGGATCTTGTGGAGGAATTGTCGAAATACTCTGCGCTCGTCGGGTTCTTGGACTCCGAACACCGGTTCGATCATCGTGTTGTTGTTGAAGATTTGAGCTGTAGACTGGATCAACGCGGCGTTTTCCTCGATGAGGGCATAGTCGTTGATTAAGACGCCGCGATTGATCGACTGCCAGGCGGAGAGGAACGACGTCATGACCGCAACCGAGGGTCGGAGCAAGCTGTATGGCTCCCGGAATACTCTGTGACAGGAGACGCACGCATCGTTCATCATTCGTTGAAGGCCAAGCATGACCTCCTGCTCATTTTGAGCGGTGGCCGATACGCGAATTGCTTTGGCCAGTTCCTCCTGTGTTCGAAGAAAACTGGAGAAGGCATCAGCGTGCTTCGCCTCGATTCCGAACTCGGAGATATCGAATGTGCGCAGCTTTTGTGCCGCGGACTCCAGAATCTGCGCAGATCGGTCGACCCGTGCGAAATCGTCGAGAGCAACGGCCGCGCCAATCTCGTTGATCGAACTCAAGTTCACGATCATCTCCCGCAGCAGGGGCTTTCTATCGGACAGCTCGGACTCCGCGGACGTAGCCGGGCTTGCGGACATAATAAATGTCATGCTCGCAAAGATGATTCCACCAAGCAGCCGTTGAAGTCGGAGTCGTCGTCTTCTGTTCACGTATCGAGTCTACCTCGGGATCGCCGGCGGGGACCAGCAAAAGTCAAGTTCGGCGCATCATGTCCCGCTTCTACGCCGATCCGATTTCGATCGTGGAAGAGTGCCCTAGTGCGTTCTGTACTCGTCGCGGTCGCCGTTGGCCTTGTCGGATGCGCAACCGAGCGCCAATCAAAACTCCCGCTCACCCTGGCATGGCCTTCGCCGCCTGACACCGCGCGAATCGAGTTCGTGTCGGTCATTTCGCATCCCAATGATGTCTCGGGCCCCCCGGGATTCTGGACTCTATTCGGCAGGTTTCTCGGCGTCGATCCGTCTGCATTCGCGCCTATGCATTCGATTGTGCAACCCAGTGACGTCGCAGTGGCCGCGGATGGGACTGTCCTCTATGTGTCGGATTTCGCGCTCGGAATCGTCCATGTCTTCGACTTTGGCAACAAGAGTGTGCGTTATATCGGCGACCCTGACGGACTCGCACGACCCGCCGGTCTGGCTGTCGATTCCCTTGACAACCTCTGGATCGTAGAACAGCAGACACGACAGATTCGCGTGGTGAACCCGGCTGGTGAGACGATCCAGATCCATCGCAGCGAAAAGCTGGTGCGACCCGTCGACATCGAGCTGGATGAGCCGCGCGGAGTTTTCTACGTCGCGGACCCCGCCTATCAGAGGAGCAAGGATCATTTCGTCCATCGATTCTCCATGGACGGCGAGTACCGAGATGCGCTGGGCGCCGGACGTGGGACGGAGGAGGGGCAGCTGCTCTTTCCGACGTACCTCGCAGTCGACGAGCAGGGCAGCGTCTTCGTATCCGACACGATGAATGCACGCATCTCGAAATTCGGCGCCGACGGGCAATTCGATCGCGTCATTGGGTCTCGCGGGGACGGGTTCGGGCTCTTTGATAAACCCAAGGGACTGGCTCTCGACTCATACGGCAATCTCCACGTCGCGGACTCCAGCTGGAGCAATGTGCAAGTGTTCGGGCCGCAGGGCGATATCCTGATCTACTTCGGAAGTCGGGGTGGCTATCCTGGTCTGCTTCGAAATCCGACGGGCATCGCGATCGATCGCTCCACGAACAAGATCTACGTGGCGGACTATCTCAATCACAGGGTGGGAATCTATCGGCTGGTCAATACGGACCCCGGCGACGGCATCCCAGCGAGCGATGAAGATGAGATCCGCGAGAAGAACTGATCGTCAGCCAAGCCGTTTTGGTGCGATGATCGGTATTGCACTGTTCGCGTGGTCGTCCGCCGCCGGTTTCGGTGGCTGCACCGCAGAAGTTCGCTATCGGATCGCCTCCGCGATCTTTGATGGCGTTCCGCCGCCCGGAGCGCCCACCACGGACGAGAACGCGCGCGCAGCCCGCGAGCGGGATCCCGAGCCCGCATCGCCCTCGTCGGAGTCGACAACCGAGGTCGAGCCCTCGCGCACGGTGCTCAGTGAACCGATTGAACCGGTGCCGCACTACGAGGCGTACGCGGAACTCGAGGCCGCACTGCCCCGAGACTCGATGGGCAACCTGGACTTCGCGAAAGCCGCACGAGAAGGACTGATTCGCCCCGCCCCGGGTCTAGCCGACGAGACGACGGAATTTCCGATACTGCGTTACGACATACACATCGATCCGGGCATTCCCAACTTCGAAGTGATCTTTCCCCACGAGACCCACACGTATTGGTTGCGATGCGACAGCTGCCATCCCTCGATCTTCCAGATGAAGGCGGGCTCTAACGCGATGTCCATGGCACAGATCTTCGAGGGAGAGTTCTGCGGCCGCTGCCACGGTAAGGTGGCCTTTGCCCCGGCGCTGGGATGCCCTCGATGTCATCCGAAGCTCGGGGGATAGCCGTGCTGCGTCTCAAGACATTCTGAACTCTACGCGTTGCAGTTGCAACGTCTTGAAAGTGCGGGGCCATCGACATCTGTGGTCCGAAACTGGGCGATTACGCCCCGATCGGAACCTGATTGTCATATCCGTACTTAGCGGTGGTACGGAAAAGGCCGCCTGTTTCTACTATCCGACCGCCTAGTAGTAGTTGCGAGAGCCTGGCGGAATCTCAGCCCTCGCATAGTCGGCAAAGAGGCGCTGGTCGAGCTCTCGGTAGCGGTAACTGAAGTCCGGCGGGGGCTTGGCAGCCTGATCGAAGAACGCGTTTCCGCGGTGCACGGGTACGCCCTCGGGCGTGGTGTGGAAGACGATGCTGAAGCGCGAGAGCGTCGGGTCGCGTAGCGGGGCACCGCCATGGGGCAACAGCGGGTGCCAGATGACCGTGTCTCCCTTGTTGAAGAGGAGCGTCTCCGTGAGCAGATTCTGCGCGTCGCAGGCTTCGTTGAGTTCCCGCTGATAGGCTTCCCAAAGATGCGGGCACTCGTTCCCGATGGGCTCGCCTGGTGGATGATAGCGACGGGTAATGTCGAATCGATCGATCGGAATCCGGTGTCCACCGCGGCGCACGACGAGTGGTCCATTGTCCGGGTGGGCATCCTCGAGTGCTACCCACATGGCAGAGTAGAAATGAAGG